>NZ_JBBPHJ010000023.1:0-60341 GCF_038039665.1 Myroides sp. C4067 | reverse complement strand
TTCAAACCTGCAACCTTCTGAGCCGTAATCAGATGCGCTATTCAGTTGCGCCACGTGGCCTATTGCTTAATTGCGAGTGCAAATATAGGACGATATTCCGTAAATACAAACTCAGCAATCAAAAAATATCAATTAATTTTCATCTCTATTTTTTAACTTTCTTACTACTAATCCTTTAATGATCTAAAAAAAAGTAATTTTAACATCTCTTTTATTTGACCTTTTCTACTAAAACATTAGCTTCTTTCATTTCTCTGGTAATATTTATTTGAATCTATAAGAGAAAAACGCGTCAAAAGTGAGTCTATATCTAACACCACAGACAGTATTAGTGACAACAAAAACTTTAAAAATCTCCTTTAGAGGGAAAATAGTGCAAGAATAATATCGCTGTAATAACGAAAATCATCAAAACAAAATAGAATGGATTACCTGTAAAAAGACCACAGACCAAAAATAACACAGTTGCCACAACTCCTATAAATAAGAAGTCAAAACTCTTTTTATCGATTAAATCATCGTCCCATTCCTCTTCTTCTTCTCTCAACATTTCCTCTTGTTCCCGTTTATACTGAAGATATTCTTCCTTGGTATTAAAACGCTTAATAGAGAAAAACCTTCTAACGATAAAATAGGCTAGTATAGCTACTACTATAAATATTGTTAGTTCATACATAATCTTCTTCTTTTACACCCTATACTCTGACAAAAAACAACTAGATAAAAACCGATACAGCATTCTACTACTATCTTCTCTTTATATCGTCATTTCTTCTGTCATTAAAACTGAGTCAAAGAAACAACTTTTGTTTTATTCTCAAAACATTTAGTATTGAAAATTACGCATTTATATAACAATTAAGAAACTATTTATAAAAAAAAGAGAACATTTATAAATTATAAATGTCCTCTTTTTCAATATACATACAGGTTATTTTTACTTGCTTAATGTTTTTAATACCTCGTCATTATTCGTAGTATTTTTCACATTGTCAATGATAGATGTCATCGCCTCCACAGAGTTCATATCATCTATATATCTTCTAACCATAAGAGCACGCTTAAGCTCCCATTCGTTTAATAATAAATCGTCTCTACGTGTACTAGATGAAGTAATGTCTATCGCAGGGAAAATACGTTTATTTGCCAACTTACGATCTAACTGTAACTCCATATTACCAGTACCTTTAAATTCTTCGAAAATCACTTCATCCATTTTAGACCCCGTATCTACTAACGCTGTAGCGATGATACTAAGAGATCCACCATTTTCTATATTACGAGCCGCTCCGAAGAATCGTTTTGGTTTTTGTAATGCATTAGCATCTACCCCTCCACTTAATACCTTTCCAGATGCTGGCTGTACGGTATTATAAGCTCTTGCTAAACGCGTGATAGAGTCTAATAAGATTACTACATCATGACCACACTCTACTAATCTCTTTGCTTTCTCTAATACGATATTAGCTACCTTCACATGTCTCTCAGCTGGTTCGTCGAATGTAGAAGCAATTACCTCAGCATTCACACTACGCTGCATATCTGTCACCTCTTCAGGGCGCTCATCTATAAGTAACACGATTAAGTATGCCTCAGGGTGATTAGCTGCAATAGCATTCGCTACCTCTTTTAAAAGAACAGTTTTACCTGTCTTTGGTTGAGCTACGATCATACCACGTTGCCCTTTACCGATAGGAGCAAACATATCCATTAGACGAGTAGAAATAGTACTACTCTTCGCATCTAGATTAAACTTCTCATTCGGGAATAAAGGAGTCAAATGCTCAAAAGATACTCTATCTCGAACAGACTGAGGATCGTGACCATTAATTTTCAACACCTTTACTAATGGGAAGAACTTCTCTCCTTCTTTCGGAGGGCGCACCACTCCTTTTACAGTATCACCAGTTTTCAGACCGAATAATCTAATCTGTGACTGAGATAAATAAATATCGTCTGGAGAAGATAAATAGTTGTAATCCGCAGAACGCAAGAATCCATATCCATCAGGCATCATTTCTAATACCCCTTCACTCTCTATAATACCATCAAATTCATAATCAGGTTCTCTGAAATTATTCTTTTTGTTGTTATTATTTCTATTCTGTTGATTGTTATTTCTTTTTTGATTGTCGTTTTCAGACTGTTGAGGAGCAGTATTATCTACATTAGATATTTCCTCTTTCGCTACAGGCTCTCTATCTGTTGCTGCAACATTAGTTACTTCAGTAGAAGCATTATTCTTAGGTTGTGATTGTTGCTGACGAGATTTGAAATCACGTTTTTGCCCATCACGTCTATTATTATCAGGTTGTCTCTTTTTGAAATCCCTTCTATTTTCGTTTGTAGAACCTCCTTTTTCTTCAGCAGTTGATTCACTTACGTTTTCTTTCTTTTGTTCTTGTTTCGCAGGAGCTTCTTCATTTCTCTGGTGAGTTGTTTTGCGTTGTGTATTATCTGCTAATACACGAGAAGCCTGCTCCACTTTACTCTCTACCTTACCCTCATCCTCATTAGATTTACCTAGTCTCGGTCTTCTTGATTTCTCAGTAGTAGGAGTTGTATTTTGTTTAACTGTTTTATCTGTTTTTACATCATTGTTAGCCTTATCCACAGCTACTTTTTTAGCTACTGCAGGAGCCTTCTTTTCCTCTAAAGGAGCTTTATCCACAGGTTTAGCTTTTACAGGTGCTTTTTTCTCCTCTGCATTTGTCGCTTGTTGATGTTCTAATATCTGCCCTATAAGTTCGTCTTTTTTCAAAGAAGCCACCTTAGCAATTTTTGCTTTTTTAGCAATCTCCTGAAGATCTGCGACCTTCATTTTTTTTAGTTCGGAAATTTCAAACATATAAATGTTTATAGATTATAAAAATATTGAGTTGTGTAATTTTAAATAAGAATGGAAATTTAAAATAGAATTGCCGTATTATGAAGAACTTACGACAGTACTGATGCAATATTACGAATAAAATTTTATAAACAATAGGTTTTTATAAAAAAGAAACACTATTTTTGTACTTCATACATTTTTACAATTATGTTACAGAGAATACAGACTGTTTATTTGATTCTTGTCTTTATCATTATGGGAGTACTACCTTTTTTCATCCCATTATGGACAAATGGTGCGAATGAACCTATCTATTTCATGATGATACCTTCATCTACTATCCTATTCGGATTATCTACTGCTCTTACAGTAGTAGCTATTATGGGGTATAAAAATAGAAAGAGACAGTTTGTAATTAATAGATTGAATATAATATCAAACTTTATACTATTAGGATTATTTGTATATCGTGCGCTAACAGTATCTGGAGAAACTGCGGAAGCTATTTCTGAGAAAGGTATTGGGATGTTCCTCCCTATTATTTCTATCCTGTTCCTTGTCTTAGCGAACAGAGCCATTAAGAAGGATGAAGATCTCGTAAAATCTGTGGATCGTTTACGATAAACCTAACATCTTAGTTTATTAGTGCGTTAAAAAAGCCGAACCTATATGAGTTCGGCTTTTTTGTTTTTAGGCCATTCAATAATTTCCATATCCTTTATCGCTCCGTTATCTATCGCAAAACGCAACATCGTACGCACCTGATGAAAACCACTTATACCAGCTGCACCAGGATTTAGATGTAGTACCCCCATCATCTGATCATACTGTACCTTCAGTATATGTGAGTGCCCACAGATATAGATAGCAGGCTTCTCTTGCTTGATTCGCTCTCTTACATTAGCTCTATATTTCCCTGGATATCCACCTATATGGATCATATAGACCTTCATCCCTTCACACTCAAAGAATAACTCTTCAGAAAATTCTAGTCGAGCCTCTTTACCATCTATATTTCCCCATACACATCTAAGTGGTTTTAGCGCCTTTATGGTATCAGTCACTACTAAGTCTCCTATATCTCCTGCATGCCACACCTCATCTGCCTGTCTGACATACTTCAGGATAGACTCATCTATAGTGCCGTGTGTATCCGATAATAATAATATTTTTTTCACCTCTATCTATTTATAATAAGATAGCCTCTCTTAGTGAGAGGCTATACTATGATTACTCTGTATAAAACAAAATTAATTCTTCTATTGCATTCTGACAAACTGGACAGAACTCTGGATACTGATTCGTTTTCATTCTACAGTCTAACGTACCTTTATACACCTTGCGTCCTTCTAGTCCTTCATATACTCCTAGTGGGTATTTTTTACTGTCTTTTTCTAATGTAGGTACTGGAGTTCCCTTTTTAAGCATTTTTTTCCACTTGCTATCGAAGTCTACTAATGTAGTTATATTCTGCTCCCAAGGTTCTGTCTGATTAGAAATTAAATCACTCAACACATCATTAGGGTAAAAATACTCATCTGCTAATCCTGCAAAGCTATGCCCAAACTCATGTACTACCACAGACTTAAAGTCCTTATGTCCTGTAGTCGTCAATGTATAAGAATTATAGATTCCTCCTCCTCCATACACATCTGTATTCGCTAGAATGATAATGTGTTCATAAGGAATACCTGCTAGTACATCGTGTAACTTCTTAATTCTATTCGTAGTCAAATAACGCTCCGAATAAAAAGTATCAAAATTAGACTCTACAGCTGTCTTTTTCCAATCTCCTTGTCTTGGGACACTTACCCCTGAGTCTTTAGAAGCGCTCTGTACAGCAATAAAATTAAAATTATCAGCAAATTTATCGAAAGGCTTATGTGCTAATAATTGTTCTATAGACACCTTTACAGCATCCATAAATTTCCCCATTTCTTCTTCTTTAAATCCTTCTGCTACGAACACTACATTGATAGCCTTAGCATTGTCTTTCGCTTTATGTACATATTCATGTTTAGTCACATCCTTAGTTCCCTTAGTATGGATTAATATATCTTTAGGATCTACATGATGTACTAATTTATCTTTTTCTTTTCCATCAGCATCGAATAGGATTAGTTCTATACGCACCTTATCTTTCGGAAATGGTACTAAGAATACATTCTCAAAACTCTTTGTATTCTTCTGTGCCTCCTCTGTAGATAACCACTCTTGGAATAGTGTACTGAAGCTATTGGTATAGATTAATATATTTGTTTGCTCATCATATACACGCACTTGTCCATTTCCTTTTAAGGCATTCTCTCCTAAGTTATGCGTACGTCCAGCCCATGAAGGCAAAGAAATTAATTCATCTAATAAAATAAATTGTCTCTCGTTATTTCCTCCGAATACATAATCTAGACGCAATGTTTTGTCTTCAAAATATTGATTAAAATCCTGTGCCTGTACATAAGAGCCTATACACAAGCTCAGTAATACTAGTAGTTTTTTCATTATTAATATAGTTAGGTTAATTGGGTTAATTACTTGTCACAACAAGTCAAGTCGTAAAAATAAACATATTTCTAAACTATCTCTTGCTTTTAACGTTGTTTACTTCAGATCGATTTAATTGACCTCTCTTTAGAACTAATTTTTCTAATATGAGCAACGCAAACTTATCAGAACCCTCCCACTAATCCACCGTTCACACTAGAGTTATACATATTAAGTACATAATTATAACTGATCGGAAAAGGGATTTTTTTTGAGGTGGTCGCATAGTGGTCGGATAGTGATCGCATAGTGGTCGCATAAAAAAGGGCTAAAACTATGCGACCACTATGGCATCAAACCACGATCACTATTCTAGCAATACAGATATACTTATAAACAATATTAAAAAACAATACCTCCATTAATCCATCAAAAACAAAATATCCCTCTATGAATCAATACCTTATTTTTCTTTATCTTTAATCCAAAAAGCATGAAAACAAGACAAATTATTTGGTTTACACTTCTCTCTATTTTCTCTTTCATTCTAAAGCTCAAACAAACACTTTTTATGATGAGTATTATGAGAATAAAATAGAAGAATATACATTTAAAACAGAAAAAGATATTGATCGTTATTTTGATGAGCTTGTTGGTGATACTTATATGGCTGGCTATACTAAAACCTATACACGATTCACTAAATCCAAAAAAGACCTCCTTTATATACTGGCATATGGAGAACAAGACTGTTTCTTTTTATTTTACTATGACAAAAACGAAGAAAGTTATTCACTAGTTACAACTAGTTTCTTTAACTATTTTTACTTATCTCCTCGTTATCGTACAATAACTTACACAGAAACGAGCTGTTGTGGAGAAAGTCCTTTAAAAGGAAATGTAGTACTAGAATTAAATGAAAAAGGTGTTGAAATCAAAGAAAATTACGCAATCGTAAACCTTGATATTCCTGAATCAGATATTCAAAAAAACGAGTTAATCCATTCTACTTTATGGGGAGTTGTTCAGAACGAAGCATACAACCTACGCCTTTATCCCTCTGTAGAAAACAAGTACCCAGATAGCGATGAATTCTACAATTACTTTGCAGACAATCTACTAGGTAAACTAAAGAAAAATTCAAAAATAAAGATTATAGGAGAGCGATATAGTGAAGAACGCAAGTGGTATTATGTAGAAGTAGAATCTAAACAACTATCTACTAACTATGCCTCTCATGCTATCCATAATGAACTACAAAACATCAGAGGCTGGGTATCGTCTAATTTTATTACGACTCTATAACGATTTTTCATTCTCTCCATATTCCTAATTTTATAATAACATCAACTACCTAGTCCCGATTTTAAAGTATATTTGCGTTTTACAAAACAAAGAGAATTACATTGAGATACTTTTTAGAATTCGCATATAACGGAACACATTATCACGGATGGCAATTACAACCTGATGCTATATCAGTACAGGAAGTACTGACTAAAGCTATCTCTACTCTACTACGCACCCCTATAGAGCTAGTGGGAGCAGGTAGGACAGATGCTGGAGTACATGCTAAACAGATGTATGCACACTTTGATCACGAGTTACCTTTTGACAAAGATTCTTTAGTACAACGAATGAATTCTTTTTTACCTGAAGACATTGTTATTTATAATATACATACCGTAGCAGATGATGCCCACGCACGCTTCGATGCGACAGCACGTACCTACGAGTATCACATTCATCAATATAAAGATGCGTTTTGTAACGCGGGTAGCTACTACCACTTTAGACCGCTGAATGTAGAATTAATGAATCAAGCTGCTCAAATCTTATTTGAGTATGAAGACTTCGAATGTTTCTCTAAGACACATACAGATGTATTCACCTTCAATTGTACTATTTATAAAGCACATTGGGATATTCTACCTGATAACAGACTAGTATTTACCATCTCTGCTAATCGCTTCCTGCGCAATATGGTCAGAGCGATAGTGGGTACTTTAGTCAATGTAGGGCATGAAAAAATAACACTAGATGACTTCAGAACGATAATAGAAAGTAAAGACAGAGGCAAAGCTGGCTTTTCTGTACCTGGAAAAGGTCTTTATTTAACTCAAGTTAGTTACCCTTATTTATGAAAAAGCTAAAATCATTATCTCTACAGAAATTATTACAATATACTAAGCCGTATCAAAAACGATTTAATTGGGTAGTTGTATTTGCGATTTCCCTTTCTATATTCGCTGCTATACGACCGTATATGCTAAAGATAACTGTAGATGAATACGTACAGAAACAAGATCAATCTGGGTTGCTACTCTATATCCTACTAATGGGATTAGTACTCGTACTAGAAGTATCTTCACAATTCTTCTTTACCTATTGGGCGAACTGGTTAGGACAGGATATCGTAAAAGACATTCGAGAGAAACTATTTGATAAAATTATCAACTTCAGAATGCGTTATTTCGATAACGAACCCGTAGGAAAATTAGTGACACGTGCAGTATCTGATATAGAATCTATCGCTAGTATCTTCAGTCAAGGACTCTTTATGATCGTCAGTGACTTACTAAAGATGTTCGTGGTACTGTGTATTATGTTCTATATGAACTGGAAATTGAGCTGTATCGTATTGATAGCTATGCCTATTCTATTATATGCTACTCGAGAGTTCCAACGACACATGAAAACTGCATTCCAAGAAGTACGTACACAGATATCTAATCTAAATACATTCGTACAAGAGCGATTAACGGGAATGAAGATCGTACAACTCTTTACGAGAGAAGAAATAGAATACGAAAAATTCAAAGAGATTAACCATAAACACAATGTGGCTTGGCTAAAGAATATTCTGTATAACTCTATCTTCTTTCCGATAGCGGATATCGTATCTTCTCTTACACTTGGTTTTGTGATTTGGTATGGAGGGATGTCTATTGTACAAGGAGACAACCTTACTTCTTTCGGAGATTTATTCGCCTATACGATGTTGATCACGATGTTATTTAATCCATTGAGACAGATAGCTGATAAGTTCAATGTCATGCAAATGGGGATTATCGCGGCAGAGCGCGTATTCGAAGTATTAGAAACAGAAGAACAGATAGACGATAGCGGTACAGTCACTGCTCCACAGTTCAATGGTAAAATAGAACTAAAAGATGTTCGCTTTAGTTATATCGAAGGAACAGAGGTACTGAAAGGGATTAACCTAGATATAGCACCAGGTAGCACCATTGCGATTGTAGGAAGTTCTGGTGCAGGTAAGTCTACTATCATCAATCTATTAAATAGATTCTATGATATAGACAGTGGTACAATCTGTATCGATGGTGTTAATATCAATGATTATAGACTAGCTACACTGCGCAAAGAAGTAGCTGTGGTACTTCAGGATGTATTCTTATTTAGTGACACGATATACAACAATATCACGCTACACGATGAGAGCATCACAAGAGAGACTGTCATCGAAGCTGCTAAGAAAATAGGGATACACGACTTCATCTTACAACTCCCAGGTGGATATGATTATAATGTGAAGGAACGCGGTGTCATGCTATCATCTGGACAACGTCAGTTGATCGCTTTCTTACGTGCGTATGTTAGTAATCCTAGTATTCTGATACTAGATGAGGCTACCTCTTCTATCGATACACATTCAGAAGAATTACTACAGAAAGCGACTGACTATCTGACTAAAGATAGAACGTCTATCATTATAGCACACCGATTAGCAACGATAGTAAACGCTGATCAAATCATCGTAATGGATAAAGGTAAAATAGTAGAAAAAGGAACTCATAAAGACCTATTAGAAATCCAAAACGGATACTATAAAAATCTACATGAGTCACAGTTTAACAAACAAATATAGCTCAATATACAGAAGCGATAGATATGAATCTATCGCTTTTTTATTGTTCATTATAAAGATGGTTTCTCTACCTAAAATGAATTAGACGAAAACTTCCGAAGAGTAGAAATACTTTTGTTCTAAAATTTCAATATTTTTTAGTACGCTATTCTCTCCTAGTTTTTTAAAAGATTATCAACAATATTGCCTTTTTGATAATAATTGTCACGTCTTAATAGCCAAATAAGCCACACTCCTTGCAATTACCTTAGTTACAGCCTATCAACTTTTCGTATTGAAAGTTTCAATAACAGAAATAAATGATTATTTTCGTAGCATAAAATATAGAAATATATAGATATATGAAATTCGATATTATTGTTTTAGGAAGTGGCCCTGGAGGTTACGTTACTGCGATTAGAGCTTCTCAGTTAGGTTTTAAAGTTGCAGTTGTTGAAAAAGAAAATTTAGGAGGTATCTGCTTAAACTGGGGATGTATCCCAACGAAAGCTCTTCTTAAATCGGCACAGGTGTTTGAGTACCTTAAACACGCTTCTGACTACGGATTGACTATCAATGGTGATGTAGATAAAGATTTCAATGCTGTTATCGCACGTTCTCGTAACGTAGCTGAAGGAATGAGCAAAGGAGTTCAATTCTTAATGAAAAAGAATAAGATCGAAGTTATCGACGGATTCGGAAAAGTAAAACCAGGTAAGAAAGTAGACGTTACTGACAAAGATGGAAAAGTAACTGAACTATCTGCTGACCATATTATCATCGCTACAGGTGCTCGTTCTAGAGAGTTACCTAACTTACCTCAAGATGGTAAAAAAGTAATCGGATACAGACAAGCATTAACATTACCTCAACAACCTAAGAAAATGATTGTTGTTGGTTCTGGAGCTATTGGAGTTGAGTTCGCTTACTTCTATAAATCAATGGGTACTGATGTAACTATTGTTGAGTTTATGCCAAATATCGTTCCTGTAGAGGATGAAGATATCTCAAAACAATTTGAGCGTTCTTTAAAGAAAAATGGTATCAACATTATGACTAACTCTTCTGTAGAGCGTATCGACACTACAGGTGAAGGAGTAAAAGCATATGTAAAAACAGCTAAAGGTGAAGAGGTATTAGAAGCTGATATCTTATTATCTGCTGTAGGTATCAAAACGAATATCGAGAACATCGGATTAGAAGAAGTAGGTATCGCTACAGATAGAGATAAAATCTTAGTAAACGATTTCTACCAAACTAACGTACCTGGATACTATGCTATCGGTGACGTAGTACCTGGACAAGCGTTAGCTCACGTGGCTTCTGCTGAAGGTATCTTATGTGTTGAGAAAATCGCTGGACACCATGTAGAGCCATTAGATTACGGAAATATCCCAGGATGTACTTATGCTACTCCAGAGATCGCTTCTGTAGGTATGACTGAGGCTAAAGCGAAAGAGGCTGGTTATGAACTTAAAGTAGGTAAATTCCCATTCTCTGCATCTGGAAAAGCAAAAGCTGCTGGTACTCCTGATGGATTCGTTAAAGTTATCTTCGATGCTAAATACGGTGAGTGGTTAGGATGCCACATGATCGGAGCTGGTGTTACAGATATGATCGCTGAGGCTGTAGTTGCTCGTAAATTAGAAACTACTGGATACGAAATCCTTAAAGCTGTTCACCCACACCCTACTATGAGTGAGGCTGTGATGGAAGCTGTAGCTGATGCTTACGGTGAAGTAATCCACTTATAAGAATTAGATTATTCAATATATAGAAACGGGCTGCCTTAAGGTAGCCCGTTTTTTATTTATCTATTCTAGAAACAGTGTTCTAACCATGAAATAAAAAAGCGAGTCCTTCTTTCGAAAGACTCGCTTATTCATTTTATAGTAAATTCTTATGATAGAATATCTACTCCTAAATAATTAGCTGGTGTGATTGCTTTAAGTTCAGTTTTAATCGCATCAGATACATTTAATGTCTCGATGAAATTATGCATTGATTCTTTATTAATCACTGTATTCGTTCTAGTCAAATCTTTTAATGCTTCATACGGATTAGGGTATCCTTCTCTTCTTAGGATAGTCTGAATAGCTTCTGCTACTACAGCCCAGTTATTCTCTAAGTCTTGAGCAAACTTATCTGCATTCAGCAATAACTTATTCAATCCTTTTAATGTAGACTCAAATGCAATAAGCGTATGTCCAAAAGGCACTCCTATATTACGCAACACTGTACTGTCTGTCAAGTCACGTTGAAGACGTGATATCGGTAACTTAGCCGCTAAATGTTCAAAAATAGCATTAGCGATACCTAAGTTTCCTTCTGAGTTTTCAAAGTCAATAGGATTTACTTTATGAGGCATAGCTGAAGAACCTATCTCTCCTGCCTTAATCTTCTGTTTAAAGTAATCCATCGATACATACGTCCAGATATCTCTATCTAAGTCTATCAGTATCGTGTTTATACGTTTTAATCCATCGAAGAATGCTGCGAAGTGATCATAGTGCTCTATCTGTGTAGTCGGGAAAGAATGCTTAAGCCCTAAAGTCAATTCTACGAAGTCAGTTCCAAACTGTTTCCAATCTTGTTTTGGGTAAGCTACATGGTGGGCATTAAAGTTACCTGTAGCACCACCGAATTTAGCAGCAAAAGGTACTTGCTCTAATAATGCTAACTGCTGTTCTAAACGCTCCACAAATACGTAAATCTCTTTACCTAGACGTGTAGGAGAAGCAGGCTGACCATGTGTACGTGCTAACATAGGTACATCCTTCCACTCTATGCTCAACTCTTTTAATCTATTGATAACAGTTAGTAAAGATGGTTTATACACATCCTCATACGCTTCTTTAGTCAATAAAGGTATAGAGGTGTTATTAATATCCTGAGAAGTTAGTCCAAAGTGAATAAACTCTTTATACTCTTCTAACTTTAAAATGTCAAATGCGCTTTTCAGAAAGTACTCTACTGCCTTCACATCGTGATTCGTCGTTTTCTCCATCTCCTTGATCCACAAAGCATCTTCTGTGGTAAACTCTTGATACAGTTTACGCAATTCAGGAAAGATAGAACTTGGGACATTGGCTAATTGAGGGACATTGTGCTCACATAGAGAAATAAAGTACTCTACTTCTACTAATACTCTGTACTTGATTAATGCTTCTTCTGAGAAATAATTAGCTAGTGCATTGGTCTTACCTCTATAACGCCCATCGATAGGCGAAATAGCATTTAATTCTGTTAGCATATTTTAGATTGTGTTGTTAAGACACAAAGATAAAGCATTCGATACAGAATCAAAGTATCTTAAATAAAAAAGATAGTTGATAGTAGGTTTGTTTTTTTGTGATGGTGTTTTTTTGTGATGGTGTTTTTTTTGTTGTTTGCCTACGGCATAGGGTAATGGGAATTAGAGATATGGTTAATTGACAGTTCACAATTTCACAACTTCACGGTTTCACAACTTCACGGTTTCACAACTTCACGATTTCACAACTTCACGATTTCACAAAAGACAACTTCATAGAAACAAAAAAAGATAGCTCATTAGAACTATCTTTTTCTTTATATATTCAGCTATAAGTTTTCAGAAATCAGTGTTTTAAGCACAATCTTAATTCTTGATTAAAATTACTTGCTCCACTCTCTGATAGCGTCTTTATTAATCTTGATATAATCAAGGTTATTCGCTTTCTCTGCTAACTCTAATGCCCATTTGGCAGTTTCTACAGCAGCTATTTTATCACCTCCTTTAGCTTGGATCTGTGATTTTAAGCGTACAAAGTAGTAAGGTATTTTCTCTCCTGATTTCTCAATAGCCTTATTTACCCAATCTAGAGCTTTTACAAGGTCTTTGTTTGTTAGGTAATAATATTCTGCTGCTCCGTAATAATCAACGATTGTAGGTCCATCAAATGTCTCCTCAATACTCTGCATTGCCAGTTGATCTGTTGGTACTTTAAAACGAACAGGCACAACTGTCTTCTCCCACATAATCTCTAAGTCCGCGTAGTCTATGTTCACATTATTCACTGCTACAGTTAATGTCTCGAATTTGCGATCAGAACCAATAGGTTTAACCTTAGTCGATAAAGCTACTTTACTCTCATCCCATTTCTCTGGTAATCCCCAGTTATTCGTATCTGCATAGAATATTACTTCCCATTCTTCTACTTTAGGAATAGTAAATAATGCATACGATCCTTTCTTTAATTTCTTACCGCCTATCTCTACATCATTACCAAAAGTAACTACCGTATTCATATTCGCCCCTGTTCTCCACATTCTTCCATAAGGAACTAAATCACCAAATACTAAACGCCCTCTCATATTCGGTCTTGAGTAGTCAATCTTGATATCCGTAAGCCCTACTACTTGATGTGATTCTGCTTTTGTACTTGTAGGTGGAGTGTGAACTTGTGCTTGTGTACACAGTGCAAACAATGCAAATGATAATGCAACTAAACTTCTTTTCATTTTTCTTAGCTTATTTTATACGCTCTAATTAATCATCTAATATTCTGAAGAATACATTCTCTATTAGTGATTAACAAAAGGTACTTAAATTAAATATTGTGTTTTGTTTCCTTATTTCAGAAGGTTATCAAATGTATTAACTTTCTTCTTAAAATTAAATCAAAACACCTTTGTTTTTTTATACCACTACCATAAAAAAAGCCACGTGAACTCACGTGGCTTCTTTAACTATAATTATAAAAACTTATTTCACTTTATTAATTCCGCTTTCTAACCAAGCTTTATACTCAGGTGCGTCTGGCATATAACCAACAGCTTCATTTAAGCGATTACCTTCTTTATCTAATACGATATAGTAAGGCTGTGCATTCGCTTGGTAATGTTTCATTTGGAAATCACTCCATTTATTACCAATTGTTTTTATTTTCTTACCTGTAGTTTCAGAAATATATTGTTCGTTCTCAGGTAACTTCGTCGGATCATCAACATAAAGTGATATTAAAACTATTTCACCTTTTAAAATTGATAACACATTAGGTTCAGACCATACAGAGTCTTCCATTTTACGGCAGTTCACACATGCAAATCCTGTGAAGTCAAGTAAGACTGGTTTGTTTACAGACTTAGCATAAGCCATACCTTTCTCATAATCTGTAAAGGCAATAATATCATGTGCTCCTAGTTTAGCTCCGTCTGGAATAGCAGTAGCTACTCCTCCCGCATTACCACCTTTTCCTCCAACACCATAAGGACTTTCTGAATACGTCATCGGTGGAGGGAAACCTGAGATAATCTTAAGTGGTGCTCCCCATAGTCCTGGTATCATATAAATCGTAAATACAGATACTAATAAAGCCATAAATAATCTTCCTACTGATATACTATCTGCGGGGCTATCATGAGGTAACCTGATCTTTCCTAATAAATATAATGCCCATGCTCCAAAGATAGCAATCCAGATCGCTAAGAAAACTTCTCTTTCTAACCAATGTGCTTGTAATACAAGGTCTGCATTAGACAAGAATTTAAATGCTAAAGCTAACTCTAAGAATCCTAAAGATACTTTCACAGTATTTAACCATCCTCCTGAACGTGGCATAGAGTTTAACCATCCTGGGAACATAGCGAATAACATAAATGGTAATGCTAATGCTAGAGAGAACCCTAACATTCCTACGATAGGTGCTATACCTCCTTTAGATGCTGCTTCTACTAATAGTGTTCCTACGATAGGCCCTGTACATGAGAATGATACTATAGCAAGTGCTAATGCCATAAATAAGATCCCTATGATACCTCCTCTGTCTGCTTGAGAATCTACTTTATTAGCCCATGAGTTAGGTAACATAATCTCGAACGCTCCTAAGAACGATGTAGCGAATATCACTAACAATAAAAAGAAGATAATATTAAAATACACATTCGTAGAAAGTGCGTTTAATGAATCTGCTCCAAATATTGCAGTCACTATCGTTCCTAATACTACATAGATAAGGATGATAGATAATCCATAGATAATTGCATTCTTAATTCCCTTCGCTCTAGTCTTAGACTGTTTAGTAAAGAAACTCACTGTCATTGGAATCATTGGGAATACACATGGTGTAAGTAATGCTGCAAATCCTGATAAGAAGGCTAAGAAGAAAATAGTAAACAAACCTTTTTTCTCTTCTTTAGTATTCCCCGTTGTAGCTACTGTTGTATCCGTTGTATCACTATCCTTTTTAGTATCTACAGCAGTAGTTGCTAAATCTTCGAAGTTCTTTACTTCCTTGGTTTCAAGTGTCTTTAAATCATAAACAAATAAGTTACTCTGGCTAATACACATTTCATCACATACCTGATAAGCTAATTCTACTTGGATAGTTTCCACAGTAGGATTGGTTATCTTAATGTCTTGAACTAGTTTAGCAGAGTCTACGAAGTAGATTTCATCCACACCAAAGACATCATTAAATGAAGTCTTTGTTTCACTCTCCTTTGCCTTACCCTCTAAAGTATAATTTCCCTCTTGATTATTATAAATAAACTCTAAAGGCAGCGAACCTCCTTCTGGGTTATATTGGGAGTATAAATGCCAGTTCTTTTCTATTACAGCATCCCAAGTAATGGTATATTCTGTATCAGACTTTTTCTCAATTTTAGATTGCCATTTAGCAGGATTAGTAATCTGAGCCTGCACTGATATAAATGACAATAAAAAAAGTAGCAAATAAGCTAATTTTCTCATAGATTAATTTGAATTTTAATAATGTTTGTTGTTGTATCTTTTATCTTAAATCGTTCATCCATTCGACTACCGATAACCCATACAATCTTATTTTCTGAACATAAAAGCCAAGTATTCTCTTTATCAAATAGACTAAACTTCTCGTCTTTAAAAAACTTACTCATTTTCTTTGTTCCCTTCATCCCAAATGGGATAAATCTATCGCCACTTCGATATTTACGTATAGTCAATGGAAAAGTCAATAAATCTCCATCTACATAAATGGTCGAAGCATCACTTGTTAACTGTTTTTCTTCATAAGGTGTTATACTAATCGTTAGTGGTTGGGTTAATGTTTGTTTGTTCTCTAATAAATATATTTGTTCTTTATTCTCTTTTTCTTGTGGAAGAGGTTTTATTATAAACTCTCCTCTATTCTTCAACAGTACATGAGTAGGCGAATAAATCATCTTACCTGATGCTCCATTAATTAAATCTTCGATATCAGACCAAGCCGTAAATCCTAAAGGAGATAACCACTTATACAAATATGCTTTAGGTGAAGAAAGACTTTTTAACTGCTCTAAGTTAATACTTATCTCCTCACCGTCATGTTCTGTAACTACCTGACTGTAATAATATTTACTAGCATCTTCACTCAAATCTACTGACTGCTGCAAATACTCCATTGTCTGTAAAAAAGACTGACAAAAATGTTCATTCGTCTCTTTTAGAAGTGGCAATATATTCCTACGAATTTTATTACGCAAATATTTTGTCTGACTATTTGTTATATCTTCTCTCCAAGTAATCTGATTCTCTTCTGCATAATGAGCGATATCCTCTCTAGTAAATGGCAATATTGGTCTTCTGATGTAGCCATTTCTAGCTGGTATTCCTAATAACCCTTCTATACCCGTACCTCTAGATAAATTAATCAAGAAAGTCTCCATAGAATCATCTAAGTGATGAGCAGTTAATAGATAGGTCTTCTTCTGTTGTGTAGCTAGTTCTCTAAACCAATCATATCGCAATTCTCTAGCTGCAATCTGTATAGACACCTTGTGCTCTGTGGCATATTGTACTGTATCAAACTCTGCAACAAAAACTGGAATGCTTAACTCCTCTCCTAATTGTTCTACAAACTCTTGGTCACCATTACTATCTTCTCCTCTTAAATGGAAGTTACAATGTGCTATCGTTATGTCTAGTCCTAACTTATGACATAAATGCACTAAAACGATACTATCTATCCCTCCACTTACTGCAAGTAATAATGGCTCTTCTAATAACTCTCTGAAGTTATTCTCTATATGTAATTTAAACTGATTAAACATCTTCTAGTAAAGTCAACAAAGTAACTAAAATAATTTAATTACTTTCTCCTTATTTATGTTTTTTTAACCTAGATTAAGACTTTTTCCTTCTTTTTTAAATGATATTTTATAGCAAATAAAATAAAGCAAATAAAAAAAGCCTCATCTAACAATGAGGCTTTGATATCTTAAATTAACTATAATCCATCTACTTTATTTCCAAAATTAGAAGCTTGTGCGTATGTTCTCCATTTTTCAATACATTCTACCATATCTGTAGGTATCTCAGAGTCAAACCTCATTCTTTCTTTAGTTATAGGATGTGTAAATCCTAGTGTTTTAGCATGTAGAGCTTGTCTAGGTAAAACAGCAAAACAATTATCTACAAACTGTTTATATTTGGTAAATGTCGTTCCCTTAAGAATTAAGTTACCTCCATAACGTTCATCGTTAAACAGCGTATGTCCAATATGTTTCATGTGAACACGTATCTGATGCGTACGACCTGTCTCTAGACGACAAGATACTAAAGTAACATATCCTAAGCGCTCAAGTACTTTATAATGCGTCACAGCCCATTTCCCCATACTCTCATCATCAAAGGCAGCCATCTGCATTCTATCTTTGACGTGACGGCCGATATAGCTCTCTATCGTACCTTCATCTTCTTCTACATTCCCCCATACCATAGCGACATACTCACGCTCAGATGTCTTTTCTGCAAATTGCTTTTGCAGTTCGGTCATTGCCCATTCTGTCTTTGCTACTACTAACAGACCACTAGTATCTTTATCAATACGGTGGACTAATCCTGGTCTTTCACTACTATTTAGGGGTAAATTCTCAAAGTGATATGCTAAAGCATTTACTAGAGTTCCTGTATAGTTACCATGTCCTGGGTGTACTACTAGTCCTGCTGGTTTATTCACTACTAATAATGAATCATCTTCATATACTATATCAAGAGGAATATTCTCTGGTATAATGATATTTTCGAATGGTGGTTGTTTCATCAACACACGCACCACATCATTAGCTTTTACTTTGTGATTTGATTTTACAGGTATATCATTCACGAATATATTTCCATTAGTAGCTGCTTGTTGTATTTTATTACGTGTAGCATTCTCTACTAAGTTCATTAAAAACTTATCCACTCTTAAAGGAGCTTGTCCTTTCCCTGCTTCAAATCTATAATGCTCAAATAACTCACCTTCTAAGTCATCGAACATTTCTACATTATCTTCTTGCATTAATCTTATTTAAATCTTTTAAAAATCAAATTCACTAGAATTACTAGAATTGCCATTCGCATCTTCGATAGCTGGCGCTACGTCAAGCTCTTCTTCTGAGTAACCCGCTCTACCATCTCCTAAAACAAAGTCAATTCTAGAGTCTTTTGCTATTTTATCCCCTTCATTTAAGACTTTACCTTTTTGATAAACTTTAAGCACAACATCCTTTCCAATGAAAGTCTGGTATGTAATAGTTCCTTCTTTTAAACCTAATGACTTAATAGTCGCTAAGGCCTGACGGTAAGTTAATTCTTCAAGCTTTGGCAATTTTACATTACCATAACCCGATGCATTAATCTTCACATATATCTTTCTATTCGTTTTTACACCCGTCTTCGGAGCAGGGTCTTGCTCCACAATACTTAACGGAGGAAAGTCTTTATCATAATCAAGTGTATCTAATACAACCATGTTCAACTCATTCTTCTGCAACAGTTGTAACGCTTGATCAGTATCTAACTTAATTAAACTTGGTACTTCTATCTTTTCTCCATGATTAGTCGTATGTGCCAACCACTTAAGCGCTAAGAACACACCTAGTATAACGATTACGACTGCACTCGCTAAGGAAATAAAAAAGGCTCTACTTTTTAGAAAATCCATTAATTTCATATCTACTTATTTTGAGCAAAGATATAAAATCGAAAACATTTTTTGTTTCTATGTTTTATTATAAATTTGTTTTGAACAAATACAAACTAGTAATTCATACTAATGTATTAAAATTTAGCTCTATATGAAGCACGTAGCAGTAATTATGGGGGGATATTCTAGTGAATACAAAATCTCATTGACAAGTGGTAAAGTAGTATGTGAAACACTAGACCGCTCTAAATATATTCCTTACCCTATACATATTTTTGAAAACAAATGGGTATATGTAGATGATAACAATGATGAATTCCCTATTGATAAAAATGACTTTTCAGTAAACTATAAAGGAAATAAAATCACTTTTGACGTTGTATTTAATGCTATACACGGTACTCCTGGAGAAGATGGTTTAATGCAAGCTTACTTTTCTCTTATCGGAATGCCTCATACCTCATGTGACTATTACCAAGCTGCTTTAACGATGAATAAAAGAGATATGCTTTCTGTCTTAAAACCTTTTGGTATTAAAACAGCAATCTCTTATTATCTAAATGAAGGAGATGTTATCAATACTGAAGAAATTATTCAACGTGTTGGATTGCCTTGTTTTGTGAAACCAAATAGATCTGGTTCTAGCTTTGGTATATCTAAAGCAAAAACTACAGAAGAATTACTTACTGCCATAGACGTAGCTTATAAAGAAGATAACGAGATTATAATCGAAAGTTTTTTAAATGGTACTGAGGTATCTGTTGGGGTTATTGACTATCAAGGAGAGATAAAAGTACTACCTATGACAGAGATAGTTTCTGAAAACGATTTCTTTGACTACGAAGCAAAATACTTAGGTAAATCTCAAGAGATAACTCCTGCTAGAATAGATGATAAAGTTAAAGATAAAGTAGCAGATATAGCTAGTAGAGTCTATACAATTTTAAATATGCAAGGCTTCTCTCGCAGTGAATTCATCATAGTGGATGGAGTTCCATTTTTATTAGAAATGAATACTGTACCAGGTTTAACGAACGAAAGTATTCTACCACAACAAGCAAAAGCGGCTAATATTGCCCTAGCTGACTTGTTTGACAATGCAATTGTTTTAGCTTTGCAGAAAGCAAATTAATTTTAGATACCATGAGAAGAGCAGTTTTACCAGGTTCTTTTGACCCTATTACAAATGGCCACTATGATATTATCCAAAGAGCATTACCTCTATTTGATGAGATTATTGTTGCTATCGGAGTAAACTCAGATAAAAAATATATGTTTTCACTAGAAGACAGAAAGCGCTTTATAGAAGAGACATTTAAAGATGAGCCTAAAATTAAAGTAGCTACTTACGAAGGATTAACTACTGATTTCTGTTTTAAAGTAGGAGCACAGTTCATTCTTAGAGGACTAAGAAACCCAGCTGACTTCGAGTTTGAAAAAGCAATTGCACATACAAACCGTTTCTTGACAAAAATTGAAACTGTCTTTTTACTAACAGCTGCTAGTACTTCATTTATTAGCTCTAGTATAGTGAGAGATGTTATCCGTAATAAAGGAGACTATTCTAAACTAGTTCCTCCTACAGTAAAATTCTAATCCAATATAGAATCTAAAAAAGCCTATCTAAATCGATTTAGATAGGCTTTTTAAATTATTCATCTTTTAATATTCCTAGTTCATCTATAAGCAACTTAATATTCTCATAAGAGTTATTCATTGCCTCTCGGATTTGTTCTTTATTTAACCAAGCTACTTGTTCTATATCTTCTTCTATCTGACCTACTAATGGTCCGTCAAAAGTAGAAGTCATTTTATACCAAGTAGTAATTTTCAATCTATACTTACCATTTCTTTTAAAGATATGATACGTTTTAGGCAATTTACGCACTATCTTAAGTTTAGACACACCTGTTTCTTCCTCTACCTCTCGTATAGCTGTTTCCTCCATTTCTTCTCCTTTCTCAATTCCTCCTTTAGGTAAGTCCCACTTACCACCTCTAAGAATAAAAAGAATTTCTCCCTTTGGATTAAACACAACTCCACCTCCTGCTTTCTGTACTGGTATCTTTTCTTTTATCTTCTTTAAGATCTCTTTTTCATCTGGATGATATAAAAAAGCCTTCTCAATTTTATTTTGAAAATATTTAATGATAATTTTGTCAATATCGACACTATCTAATAAGAACAGTTGAAAATCGGTTTCTTTCTCGATTTTATCTGTTAAGAACAATGGTTTGTCGTTTACAAAAACTTTATACATTTGTATTATGATTTTTAATAAAGAAACAGCACACAAAACTGCCGAGTCACTTCTGCAAATTAACGCAATTAAATTAAATCCTAAAAATCCTTTTACTTGGGCTTCAGGATGGAAATCACCTATTTATTGCGATAACCGTATCACATTGTCTTATCCAGAGATTAGAAAGTTCTTACAAAAAGAATTTGCTGAAAACATTGTAGCTAAATATGGTAAACCGGATGTAATCGCAGGAGTAGCTACAGGAGCTATCGGTATAGGCCTTCTAGTAGCAGAAGCTTTAGAACTGCCTTTTGTATATGTACGTCCTGAACCTAAAAAACACGGAAGACAAAATCAAATCGAAGGACAATTAGAAGCTGGTAAATCAGTTATTGTTATCGAAGATCTTATCAGTACTGGTAAAAGTAGCTTACAAGCCGTTGACGCACTAAAAGAGAACGGAGCTAATATCCTAGGTATGGCTGCTATCTTTACTTATGAATTCCAAGTAGCTGAAGACAACTTCAAAAATGCAGGAATAGAACTAACTACACTAAGTAACTACTCTTCTTTATTAGAAAATGCAGTAAACCAAAAATATATTTCAGATAGTGATCTAGACACACTACAAGAGTGGAGAAAGAACCCTGCTGAATGGAATCAATAATAATATCCTAAATACTAGAATATATGAATTTAGAAAGTCAAAAAGTAACTGTTGCTAAATCAGCAGAATATATCTTCAACGCTTTGACAGACGTTAAGAACTTTGAAAAACTAATGCCTGAGTCAATTGCTAAGTTTGAAGTTACAGGAGATGATTCTTTTATCTTTGCATTAAAAGGAATGCCAGAGATTAAATTAAAACAAAAAGATCAAACTCCTCACTCTAAAGTTGTCTTAGGTGCTGCTAGTGATAAACTTCCTTTTACATTAACTGGAAATATTACTGAAGTAGATGCTAATAACTCTGAAATACAACTTCAATTCGAAGGTAGCTTTAACCCAATGATGGCGATGATGGTAAAAGGACCTATCGGTAAATTCATTGAAGCTTTAGCTGGAAATATGAATAAATTATAATACAAAAAAAGAGGAATTTACACTTAGTAAATTCCTCTTTTTATTTTTAGATGTTCAAAATAGAATCTTTATGCTCTTATTTGAACTCCACTTTATATTCTAACACTTTAGGATTAGCTATAATATCAGACATAGAGAATCTCTTTTCAAAAGATTTACCATCTTTACTGATTACGGCATCTTCATAAGATACAGACTTAATCTTCTTGTCAAAACTTGTTTTTAGAACATAAGTAAACATCGCTTCCATTCCTCCCATCTCATTCGATTTCTTAGCTTCTTCAGTATCTTTTACACTAACCTTTCTTTCGAATTGTTTACTGTCTAGGCTATACTTACTCTCCACTAATAAAGGAGGTTGTTTCTTCCCATTTTGCTTCTTATCTAGCTCACTTGTTTTATCTGTTATCTTATTGATATTTATAAGTGATTGATTCAAGTCTGCCATATCTTTTGCAATTACTTTTAAATTAAAATCAGCTAAAGAGTCTTTCATATTAATCATAAAGCGTACATTCTTAGTATTGTCAAATAACTCTTTGTTTGCTTTAATAATACTATCTTTCTTCTGCTCTCCATTCTTTTCTTTTAACATAGCGAAATCAAGTATCTGATCTATGCTTAATTCCTGTCCGCTAATCAATTCTAACTTCTCGGCATCTCCTTTAAAAATAGCATTCTTATCAGGCACATTTTGTAACAACTCTTTAAAGTCCATCTTAAAGGTGTAATCTACCGCCCCGTTATCTTTTACGTACATTTCTTCCTTCGTCACACATGACTGAAGTGATAAGCTCAATCCTAGAAGGAATAAATAAATCTTTTTCATTTGTTTTATTTTTTTTGTGATACACAAAGGTAAACTTTTAAATCACTGATAAAATATGACCATACAAAAAACAGCAATAAATCATAATGACTTATTGCTGTCTTAAATAAAATTATACTATTAATTTTAAGCGTTTTTTAATTTCTTATAGAATAGACTATTTTACTGTCTTAGGATCCTTTGTATTCTTAAGTCCTCTATTAATTATTAAGTGAGGATAGAACTGATCTATTCCTTCTCCTGCTTTTATAAAATTCAAAGTAATCGCTGCTGATCTTGATTGATACTTTTCAAAATAAAACTAAATTAACAACCTATCTTAAAACCATTTACACAAAAAACACAGTATCAGCTGCTCCCTCCCAAGTTTAGGATATTAGTATCTAAATACCTTATAAATATTTTATTTACAAAATATTTTTCTCTTTTCCCTTGCACAATTCAAATCTTTTATACAATCTTTGCACTGAAATAAAGTTTAACAATTAAAAACGAAGAGAAAATGTTTGTACTAAATTATACTTCTACATCATTCGCATCAGCAGGGATTGCTGGGGTGTATCTTCGTGCTACTTTTATTTAGAATATCTAATTTTATATATAAATGAAAAGCCCGAAGATTTAAATTCGGGCTTTTTTGTGTTTATTCCGGACCCTTAACGTCATTAAAACCCGAATTGACTGATAGATGCTAAAGATCTTCAGTAAAAAACAGATCAATTGTAAACTAACAATTGAGCATTTAGTCAATTTAAATTTTACATCATGGGAAGGAAACTTTCTGGGAGAGACTTTATTAAAATAGGCTTTCCTCAAAACAATACAATAAACATCGCCTTAGGGCAAGTAAATAGATATAAGAAAAAAGAGAATAAAAACAACATACTTGAAGAAGCTAAGCTTGTACTAAAGAATCCTGATTCTTACATAGGAGACGGTATCTGGGGCAAAGTAGCAGAGAGTATGATAAAACAAGTAGAAGTCAAAAAGCATCAACTGAATACCAATAGAGTACCATTCTCTATCTATGGAGAAGACGCTATAGACGAACAGACGAAATACCAACTGTTCACTGCTTTAAAATTACCTGTGGCAGTACAGGGGGCATTAATGCCTGACGCTCATTACGGATATGGTTTACCTATCGGAGGAGTGTTAGCTACTGACAATGCTGTTATTCCTTATGGAGTAGGTGTAGATATAGGATGTCGTATGAGTATGTCAGTCTTTAATCTACCTGCCAGCTTCCTAAAAGGAAAAGACCATATGTTGTTAAACATATTATCAGAACACACCAAGTTCGGTATGTATGACACACATAAAGTCAAAGCTGATCATGAAGTATTCAGTAGAGAAGAGTTTAAAAACATTCCTTTTGTAAAAGGCTTATTAGATAAAGCATACAAACAATTAGGAACATCAGGTAGTGGTAACCACTTCGTAGAGTTTGGTATCGTTAGATTAACGGAGACTAAACCTGAGTGGAGATTAGAACCTGGAGAATATATCGCAGTTCTTTCACATAGTGGATCGAGAGGTCTTGGAGCTAATATCGCTAAGCACTATACGTATTTAGCAGCTAAACAATGCCCTCTACCAAGCAATGCACAACATTTAGCTTGGTTAGACCTCAACACACATGATGGGCAAGAGTATTGGTTAGCCATGAATCTTGCAGGAGATTACGCAAAGGCATGTCACGATGATATACACCGTCGCATTGCTAAAGCATTAGGTAAGCAGATAGCTTTCACTATCGAAAACCATCATAACTTCGCTTGGAAAGAGGTGATTAATAACAAAGAATTAATTGTTCACCGCAAAGGAGCTACTCCTGCTGCAGAAGGACAATTAGGAATAATACCTGGATCGATGACTACTAATGGCTATATAGTCGAAGGTCTGGGAAATGCAGAGAGCTTAAACTCTGCCTCTCATGGAGCAGGACGCCTACACTCACGCGCGGCATGTAAACAGAAGTTTACCAAGAGTGAGATTAAGAAAGAGCTTAGCTCTACAGGTGTTCAACTTATAGGAGGTAGCGTAGATGAAGCCCCAATGGCTTATAAAGACATCAATGCAGTGATGCAAGCTCAAAGCGAATTAGTAAAAGTATTGGGAAGCTTTACCCCTAAATTTGTAAGAATGGATAAGTAATTATGGCAACAGTTATTCAGATTACATCAGGTAGAGGTCCCCAAGAGTGTGATTTTGCCGTTAAGAAGATCGCACAACTTTTTATAGACGACGCAGTCAAATCCAATATTAAAGTTGATCCAATACAGGATGAAGCCGACGCACATGGCGCGTCGGTCTTTATCCAAATCGTCGAAACGTCTAAAGAAGTTGATACTTTTTTGAGAACTTGGTTAGGTACAATACAGTGGATTTGCGAAAGTCCCTTTAGACCTAAACACAAAAGAAAGAATTGGTACATCGGTATTTTTGAAAGCACTAAAGCAAGTGATCCTGCGATTCTTGACCGTGATATTCAATACCAAGCTGTACGCAGTTCTGGAGCTGGCGGACAGAATGTCAATAAAGTTAGCTCGGCTGTAAGAGCTACTCATCTGCCTACAGGCATTACTGTACTAGCAATGGATAGTAGATCTCAGCACCAAAACAAAAAATTAGCCACCGAAAGAATACTAGATAAACTTCAGAATATGGCATTAAATGAAGTCAAACTAGAAGAAAAGAATACGTGGCTAAACCAAACGAAAGTAGAAAGGGGTAACCCTACTCGAACTTTCATTGGCATAAAATTTAGAGAGAAATAATCACAAAAAAGGCTACTCATATGATATGAGTAGCCTTTTTATATTTTCTACAGTACCTCAGTCCTGTTACGCTTCTATACCTTATAATTATTAGATAATTTCAGCACTTAAACCTGCATCTAATAATTGTAAACACTGAGATTTAAGTTTCTTAAACTCCCCAGTTTTAACCGTACATTTACCCGTATAATGTACTAATACAGCACATTGTTCTGCTTGTTCAGATGTATGATCACACACGCGAATAAGCGTATCGATGACATGATCAAAAGTATTTACATCGTCATTATACAAAACAATTTCACTGTTTCCATTCAGTAATTCAGATACATCTACATTTTCCTGAATTTGCTCTTGTGTACTCATAATATATTATATAGTAATGAAATTTTATCCTTTTATAAACTTCAAAGATACCCAATTATTCTTTTCTAAAGAACTTTCAAAAACTAAACCAATCTTTTCTGCACAATTTTTAATCGCTGTAATATCTTCTGTATAGAATCCACTGAAGTAAATCTCACCTCCTTGATATAAACTAGCAATATACTTGTCCATATCATTTAATAGGATGTTTCTGTTGATATTAGCTAAGATTACATTGTACTTAGGCTCTTTACTAATGATAGAAGCATCTCCTTCGAATACCTCTACGTTAGCACAGTTATTTCTCTCTGCATTCTCTATAGAGTTAAGATAACACCAGTTATCGATATCGATAGCATCTACGTGCTTAGCTCCGCGCATAGCAGCTAATATCGCTAAGATAGCTGTACCACATCCCATATCTAGCACTACCTTATCTTGCATATCGTTATTCAAGATCTGGCGAATCATCATAAAGGTAGTCTCGTGATGTCCTGTACCGAAGCTCATCTTTGGTTCTATAACGATATCATACTGAGCACTTGTTTTCTCATGAAATGGAGCTCTTACATAACATATACCATCTACATCGATCGGGTCAAAGTTCTTTTCCCACTCCTCATTCCAGTTTACCTGAGCTATCTCTTCTTTTCTATAAGTAATTGTAAACTGTTCTGACTGTAAAATAAAAACATCTTCTAAAATATCCTCTGTCCACAAATCTTTTTGAACATAAGCACTAACACCTGTTGCTGTCTCTTCAAAACTCTCAAATGCCTTTTCTCCTAATTCCGCAATCAGTATTTCTGTACCAAGTTCTCTTGGTTCTACATTAAAATGATAACCTATATATACCATAATTTCTTATTAAATCTGTTTCCTTAACCTTTTGGTAACACTATCTTTACATTGAAGTAACAACATAAGTATTTCTATTGCAAAACTAATGTTATTTTTGCACAAATAAATACAACGCACTATGAAAAAGCTTTTACAATGTCTTTTTTTGCTTTGTCCAATGCTGATAATGGCACAAGACATCAAGCACGAAACCACTAGTAACGAATTAAAATTAGAACAATTACCATACTATAGCTATGGTAAAGGACTAGGAATGACTTCTGCAGACAGTATCTTCCAGTTGAATATCCGATTCAGAATGCAGAACAGATTAACCTTCAATGAAAACGATGGTGAGAAAAACACCTATGAAGGAGAAATCAGAAGATTGCGTCTAAGACTTGACGGTTTCGTAGGTAGCCCTAAGTTCTTATATGTAATTCAGCTTTCTTTTGCTCCTAAAGATTTAGGGACAACCAAAGAGAATGAACCTATTAATATCATCCGTGATGCTGCCTTAACATATCGTCCTAACGAAAACTGGAACTTTATCTTCGGACAGACTAAACTACCAGGTAACAGACAGCGTATTAACTCATCAGGAGCCCTACAGTTAACAGATCGTTCTATTAACAACTCTAAGTTCAACATCGATCGTGACTTCGGTATACAAGCCTATTACTTACGTGAGAAGAAGAATGAGTTCGGATATAATATTAAAACTGCCGTATCTACAGGTCGAGGTCGTAACTTCTCAGGGAGCGAAAGCGATAGCTACGCATTAACAGGTAGAGTAGAATTATTCCCTTTAGGTAGTTTCTCTAAGAATGGTGCATTCTTTGAAGGTGACTTAGCTAGAGAAGCAACTCCTAAATTAATGTTATCAGGTACCTTCCATCGCAATAATAATGCAATGAAATCACAAGGACAAACAGGGAATAAACTAGGAGAAGCAAAGTCATTCAACTCATTAATGCTAGACGGTATCGTTAAATATAATGGATGGGCTGGTATGGTATCTTATATGAACAGAACCTTAGACGATGCATTGTCATTAAACAATCTTGAAGATCCTACAGATGGATATAACTACATCTTTGCCGGTCAAGGAATGGACTACCAGCTAAGTTATATCTTCCCTAGCAACTATGAAATCATAGGTCGAGTATCTACTCAAACTATGAAAGACCAATTACACAAAAACACAGACTTCAATTTACCAAATACAACACAGTTTTCACTAGGAGCCAACAAATACCTTTGGGAACATACTTTTAAGTTACAAGCTGAGTTAACGTATGATAAACAGAAGTTCTACCAAGGTCCTACGAAGAACAATTGGTATTTTAGACTACAGTTCGAAATAGGAATATAATAAAAAAAATGTCAATAATTTATTATTATCAAAAATACAACCTCTAAATAATTAACTATTATTTAGTAATTTATCAAACCTACTATAACCAAACTTTAAGTTCTTATTGTTTACTTTTGAAACATAATTCAAAGCTAAAATTAAATAAGTATGAAAAAGATTATCGTTGTAGTAGGTTTTATTTTTGCTTTCATTTCTATGGGTTGTGGAAATAATAGTGCTACTGCAGGCAATGCTCCTGTAGATCAACCGAATTTATTGACTTCTATGACAGCAGAAGATAGAGAGTTTAGAATAATCGAACAGAGTGAAATCAACACTCTGAATAAGACTATTATAGAGCAGAATTTAAACTCTATCGAAAAGATCATGCAAGAATATGCACCAGAAGATATGGCTGCAGAAGGCAATTACACTTATATCATCACGAAAGCAACGACAACAGATCCTAATAAATTTACCCTTTCTTTATTAGAAGATGGGATCAATGATGATTCGTTAAAAGCTTTGAAAGTAATCATGACTGTGGAGAAGAAAAAAGACACTTTTAGAGTACTTGGTATTAAAGAAAGTTACCAATGCTGGAAAGACAGAGGTCACCAAGACTGGGGAGCTGATTACTGCTTATAATATATAGACATACATTACCTCAATTAACTATAATAAAAAAGTCATACTATCTAGTATGACTTTTTTTGTATTATTTAGCTTATTCAGCTTGCTCTGCTTGAGGCTCGTCTTCTTTTCTTCCAATATTCATATTTGGGAATTTTTGTTGAATAGATTTCAAAGCGAACTCATTGATTTCATTCATTGCTTCTGGTGAAGGCAATTTCATTGTTTCTGCATTGTGCTTTAAAACTTCTTCTAATAAAATCTGTGTTCTTAATAATTGAAAATTTAAATCAATTATTTCTCCTGCTACATCAATGTCTCCTAATGTCATTATTACTCTTTTTTAAATTTATAACTTTCTATTGTTCGAACTCAAATTTAACAAACTATTCTTAATATGAAACTATTTTAATGTTATTCTTTGAAAAAATATTCTAACTCTTGTCTCAAGTTATAACGCGATGACATCACCTCTCCATAAGCTCCTGCAGAACGAATAGCGATTAGGTCTCCTCTTTTTAATTTTGGAAGTAAAACATCTTTGCCAAAACAGTCACTACTCTCACAGATCGGCCCTACTACATCATACTTCACTTCTGTTTCGTTAGTCACCTCATCCGCATATTTATCAGATAGTAATTCTACCTTGTGATACGCTTGGTATAAGGCAGGTCTTAACAACTCTGTCATACCTGCATCTAGAATAGCAAAGTTCTTCTTCAGTCCTTCCTTTATATATAACACTCTACTGATCAGAGTCCCACTATTCGCAATGATAGAACGCCCTAGTTCAAAGTGAATTTGTTGATGTGGTCTCACGTCTAAAAACTCGTGGAACAAATAGAAGAAATTAGAAAAGTTAACAATAGCTTCTTCATCAGGTTCGCTGTAATTAATCCCTAATCCTCCACCTAAGTTTAACACAGGTACATCATGTCCTCTCTCATAGAACCAAGTATTCCACTCATTTACTTTTAGACATAGACGTTTGAACACATTCAGGTCTGTGATCTGCGATCCCACATGGAAGTGCAATCCTATTAATTCTAAATATTCATTCTTATTGATGATCTCGATACAGTTCATTAACTCATGCATCATGATACCAAACTTATTCTCATCTAATCCCGTAGTGATATAGTGATGGGTCTTTGCATCGACATTAGGGTTTATACGCAAAGCGATACGCCCTTTTAGCTGATGCTTAGTAGCCAAATTACCTATCACTTGTAACTCTTGTACAGACTCTACATTAAACGACATAATCTGATTCTCTAACCCGATTAATATCTCTCTATCAGTCTTACCTACTCCTGCGAACACGATATCTGATGGAGAGAAGCCTTCTGCTATGGAGCGCTCTATCTCTAGCCCACTCACACAGTCTGCACCGAAGCCGTGAGCACTAATCTCTCTTAAGATACGCGGATTATTATTAGCCTTTATAGCATAGTGAATATGATAACCAAAACGATCTGCTGCACTCTTAGCGACAGATAGTGTTTCTCTTAAAAGTGGTAAATCGTAGTAATATAAAGGAGTCTCTACTCCTTCTAATTCTTGTATTATCTCTCTTGTCATCCTATTCCTTGTTTAAAATAATCTACTGTGTAATGATCTCAATGCTTCTAACTTCTGACTAGCTGGAACTAAAATAGAAATATTATGCTCACTTCCACCATACGATATCATACGGATAGGCAAGTGCTTCACTGCTTCAGAGACAATAGTAGCATGTCCTAATTTATTATTTCTAAAATCTCCTACGATACAGATGATAGCCTGATCTGTATCTACCTCTACATGACCGAAGAAGTTTAGCTCTTCTATGATCTCTTTTAGATACTGCGTATTATCTATGGTTAGTGATACAGCTACCTCAGACGTAGTGATCATATCTATCGGCGTTTTATATCTTTCGAATACTTCGAATACTCTTCTTAAAAATCCGTATGCTAATAACATACGCGAAGAGTGAATACGTATAGCCGTAATACCATCCTTAGCTGCTATCGCTACAATCTGATCATCGTTCTGACAATTATCTGAGATTAAAGTACCTGGTGCACTTAACTCCATCGTATCTAATAATCGTACAGGCACATTAAATCTCTTCGCAGGGAATACACTCTGTGGGTGTAAAATCTTTGCTCCAAAATAAGCCAACTCTGCTGCCTCATCAAAGCTCAGATTAGCAATAGGCTTGGTATTCGGTACATAACGAGGATCGTTATTATGGAATCCATCTATATCTGTCCAGATCTGTATCTCTTCTGCTTGTAACACTGCCCCTATTAGAGAAGCTGTATAGTCAGACCCACCTCTTCTTAGGTTGTCAATCTCCCCAAAAGCATTGCGACAGATATACCCTTGTGTAATAAATAAGGTATCTTTAGGATACTGTGCTAATAGAGCACTTGCTTGAGTACGGATATAGTCAAGATTAGGTTCTTGTTCTTCATCGATACGCATAAAATCAAGTGCTGGAAGTAATACAGAGCTTACCCCAATCTCTTTTAAGTAAAAGTGAAATAGCGTAGTAGATAGTAACTCTCCTTGTGCTAATGCTATTCTTTCTTCTATGGCAGTAAATAGATCATTGCTAAAAGACTCTAACAAATTAAAGTGGTGATCTATCACTTCTGTCGCCATCCGCAGACCCTCCTCTGTTTTAAATAATTGCTTTATGAAAGTTTTATAAGTAGCATATAGGTTATCGATTTGTTTCTTTGCATCCTCCTTTTTGCCATTAGTATACGCTTCTGCTATTCCTACTAAGGCATTAGTAGTACCTGACACAGCAGATAAGACTACTAAATGACGATCGCTTTGCTGCGAATGAATAATCGGCAACAACTGTTGCATCCTTTCTGGGCTTCCTACTGAAGTACCTCCAAATTTTAAAACTTTCATATAAAATTAATTTGTTATTAAATGTATTCTCTTTACTCAGATCAAAAACTATACTATTCTGTAATACCCTCTGACCATAAACCAAAAAAAGGGGCTTGTCGTGATGACAAGCCCCTTTAGTATATCTTTAATTCATATCCATAGGAAAGCTGCTCACGACGTCGGACGTAAGTACTGTTTCTTTCCCTTCTTTATAATTGATATAAACATTTTCTTCATTGATTTGGGACAAATATAAACACTTTATTTAATAACCAATACTTTAAAACAACTTTTTTAAATAAACTGTAAAGCTTAATCCCATATGTTTTAAAAAATCTTACCATAATATCTCTTCTCTATTCTCATATAAGAGATAACTAAAAAGAATAACCTTACTCTTAGTTAATAAAGTAGTGTCCTCTTTAAAACAAAAAAAAGAGACAATACAACAATATCGTATCATCTCTTTTTGTTCAATTTATGGAAAACTATTTTATTTCTTCACTAATATATAATCTCCAGATTCATGCTCATTCACCACATCTCCTTCACTATCTAGAAAGTATAATTTGCCTTCTTTTACTAAGAACGCATGTGCAGCACTATACTCATCTTCTCTCAGGTACAGCCTATCCTGCTCTAGCTCCCACTCTCCTTCTTCATGATGTGTACCTGTAGAGCTAATGACTCTATAGACATACTTATTACCTTCTTTAATCTGAGCAGATACTTGGAGTACCTCCATATCTTCTCCTTCTTCTGTCCAAGGAAACTTTCCTGCATAAGTACCATATAGCACCTCTTTCTCCTCTACTCCTTCTTCAGTAGGAGTTATACTACCTTGTTCTGTTGGAGTAGGCACTTCTATAGTTTGCTCTACTTCTTTACTATCCTTACACTGTGAGAAAAACACGCCTAATAAAGCGGTTAATATTACCACAACACTTCTTTTCATCATTCTATTTTTTAAGACAACAAAGATGAAGTATTTCTATCAGAAATTGATTATTCTAGGCTCGCTTTTTCAGCTCTACGGTCAGCTTCAGAAGCAGACTCTGCCTTACCAAACTTCCAATAAGAATAAGCGTACAACTCATCCTTTGTCCAGTTTAATTCTTTTCGAAGGTAGTTTCTCAATTCTTTTACTGTATCAAACTCAGCCGCTACATATCCGAACTTAGACATCTCATCACTGTGCTCTGTTATGATTTCTTTTGCTCTCTTCGCTAATTCAGAGTTTTGCCCCGAAGTAGGGTTGATCAGCCATTCGATTTTAGACTCTGCATGAGTAGGTAATTCTTGTATATCCTCTGCACTTTCTACCTCTATCACAGCATTCACTCTAGCATCTACAGGTAGAGACTCTAATATAGCTCCTAATACAGGTATAGCTGTACCATCTCCTACTAGTATATACCATGCTGCCTCAGGATATAACTCACTAGGATCACATCCCATAGCTACACCTAGCGGATCACCGATCTCAGCATTAATAGCCCAGTTAGAAGCTGGCCCTTCATCACCATGTGCTACGAAATCTATGTATAACTCATTTTTTTCTAAATCTATCCCTCTATGTGTATAAGTACGTACATAAGGTTTGATTGATTCCTCTTGAGGCTTCCATGCCCCTTTCTCGAAGTCAAACTCTGGTAAGTGTACCTCAGCACATCCTTCTGGAGCGATAAATATCTTATTATTTACCCCTATCGTTGTATTCTTAAAATCTGCTACATCATTACCACTTAATGTAATACGTATATAATGTGGCGTGATATACTCTCTATTCTTTAATGTAAATACTTTGCGCTGTATGTTACCTTTCTTTGCCATATTGTTGTTTTATTCTTTGGTTCTATTTCTTTAAATCACACAAATATAGCTTTTTTATTTAGATTCAATATAAACAACTAGTTAAATCAGTATTTTATCCAATACTACCCTCTTATTGTCCAATTCGTTCTAATCTAGAAGCACTAGTAGTATCCTCCTATTATTACTTACCTCAGTATATACGCTAACTCTCCTTCTGATCTATTCTTCTTTTTCTCTATCACTATCCTTAATGACATTACTATACTACCTTATAATTACTTCTATTTTCCATTTCGTATCCTTTATATAATCCTTAGAGGAGAATACTTGGATACTAAAAGATCACTCCTTCGACAAACAATACCTCAGCTCCACTAAACTCGGCTTATTGTCCATGTATTGTCGAGCAATTTCTATACAACCCTATATTTTACAAGGGGTAAGCAACATATAATCAATACAGTAAAAAAACACAAAAACAAAGCAAGCAACTATAAATCAATTAATTAACAAAATATATACTTAAAAAAAAGCATATCATTTATTTTGAAAAACAATCATATTGACCACTAAAAACTACTTTTTAGAAAAAAAAGAGGGTATACATTCTATAAAAAGAAGATTTTAAAGCTCAAAAAGGAATTAAAAACAAAAAAACAACAATCCTTTTTTAAAATACAGCTCAATATAAGGAGTCTGAATCAGCATATAGAAGCTTATTAAACTTTTGATAATAAAAGCCAAAAAACAGTGAATCGATAAAAAATGTTTCTATGCAAGATTATTAATTTATACTTTTGCTAAAAATATATTATAACATGCTTATTATAGGAATTGCAGGAGGTACTGGAAGTGGTAAAACTACAGTAGTTCAACAAATTATAAATGAACTACCGGAAACCGAAGTTGGAGTTATATCACAGGATTCATACTACAAGGCGACTGATAATCTTTCGTTAGAAGAAAGAACGTTAATTAACTTTGACCACCCTCGTTCAATTGACTTTGAATTATTGGTAAAACACCTAAAAGAATTAAAAGAAGGAAACAGTATTAACCAACCTGTTTACTCGTTCGTGAAACACAATCGTACTGATGATTATATCTTAACTCACCCTCGTAAAGTAATGATCGTAGAAGGTATTCTTATTCTATGTCATCCAGAGCTACGCGATATGTGTGACATTAAGATATTCGTTCACGCAGATTCTGATGAGCGTCTGATTAGAAGATTAAAGAGAGATATAGCTGATAGAGGTAGAGATATGATGGAAGTGGTAAACAGATATCAAACAACTTTAAAGCCGATGCACGACCAGTTTATCGAGCCTTCTAAGGCATTCGCAGACATCATTATCCCTAATGATACCTATAATACTGTTGCTATCGATATTGTTCGTACAGTTATTAATGAAAAAATCGGTTAATTTACTATCTTTAGGCTATGAAAATAGTTGAGACCCTAAAAAATTATAAATATGTAAGCCTACTAAAAAATCCTTTTTTTTTAGTAGGTCTTTTATTTGTAATTTGGATAATATTTTTTGACAGTTCTTCTTTATTAGAACAGCGGGTTATAGATCAAGAGATTAACAAGCTGGAGGACAATAAGAAGTACTTCGAAAACGAAATAGCAAAAGATAGACAGGCTATCAAAGGTCTAAAAAGTGGAGACGCTACAGAAAAATATGCTCGTGAAAATTATTATATGAAGCGGGAGAATGAAGATGTCTTTATTATAGAGTTTGACACACTGTCTGCACAATAAGTTTCACTACCAACCAAAAATTATGACTAACCAATTATTCGAAGAATTTGAAAAAGTTTCTTCTAAGGCGTGGAAAAACCAAATACAGTTTGAGTTAAAAGGCGCTGACTACAATGAAACACTTGTTTGGGAAAGTTTAGAGGGAATTAAGGTAAAGCCATTCTATCACAATGATGCTGATCACCGTCCGATTCCTGTACAGACTAGTACCTCTCATTTTAACATTGTACAGAGGGTATACGTTTTTGATATTGAGAGATCGATAGCAAAGACGCTTGATACACTTAATAGAGGAGCTGAAGTGATCTACTTCACGATAGACAATCCTTCTATAGATGCTACAGAATTATTAACTGCACTACCAAAAACGCACCAATACTTCTTCGTATTTAACTTCCTAGATACTGCATATACTAGAAAGTTATCTACCTATGCTACTAGCAATGGATATCAGATAACAATCTTATTAGACCCTATACACCAACTAACAACTGATGGTAACTGGTACACTAACCTGAACAGCGACCTAAGTAATCTAAATGAATGTGTAGGTATAGCTAATAATGTAGCTATTCATGTGGATGCTACTGTGTACCAAAATGCTGGTGCTAATATGACGCAGCAGTTAGCATACGCACTAGCTCATCTAAATGAGTACCTCAACAGAGTAGAGCTAAAGAATACTCCTATTTATATAGAAACAGCTGTAGGAACCAACTATTTCTTCGAAATAGCAAAACTACGTGCACTTCGCTTACTAGCAGAGCTAGTAACTAAAGAATACAACACAGATGCGAAGATACACATCATCGCTATCCCTACTAAACGAAACAAAACATTATATGACTATAATGTGAATATGCTACGTACTACTACGGAGTGTATGAGTGCTGTATTAGGAGGTGCTGACTTGATTAGTAACTTAGCTTATGATGCTATCTATCACAAAGAGAATGAATTCGGAGATCGTATATCTCGTAACCAACTCTTAATCTTAAAACAAGAAAGTTATTTCGATGCAGTGGACAATCCTGCTGAAGGGGCATACTATATCGAATCACTTACTGCTCAATTAGCTGAGAAAGCATTAGAGCTGTTTAAATCAATAGAAAAAGCAGATGGATTAATCACTTCTCTAATCGAAGGAACAATCCAGAAAAAAATAAATGAAAGTGCTCAAAAAGAACAAGAGCTTTTCAACAATGGTAAAGAAGTCCTATTAGGTACTAATAAGTATCCTAATCCTCAAGATGTGATGAGTCACGACCTTGAGTTATTCCCTTTTGTTAAACAGAATCCTCGTAAGACGCTTATCGTTCCGATTATAGAGAAACGACTGGCAGAAAGCTATGAACAAAATAGATTAGAGGAAGAAAAATCAACTAAACAATAAGGCATGAAAAGAAAGGACTTACAACATTTGACTATAAATACCTCAACAGTGAGAACACAGTCAGAAGCATCTGACTTCACTACTGCTGAAGGTATCGATATAAATAAAGTCTACAGTGAAGCTGACTTAGATAAAGTAGAACACATAGGCTTCGGAGCAGGGTTTGCGCCTAACTTACGTGGTCCTTATGCTACCATGTACGTACGCCGCCCATGGACTATACGTCAGTATGCGGGATTCTCTACTGCGGAAGAGAGTAATGCATTCTACAGACGTAACTTGGCTGCTGGACAAAAAGGACTATCTGTAGCCTTCGACTTAGCTACTCACCGTGGGTATGACTCGGATCACGAGCGCGTAGTAGGTGATGTAGGTAAAGCTGGAGTAGCGATAGATAGCGTAGAGGATATGAAGATCTTATTCGATCAGATACCTCTAGGTGAGATGTCTGTATCTATGACGATGAACGGAGCTGTGCTTCCTGTTCTGGCTTTCTACATTGTAGCTGCTATGGAACAAGGAGTAGATAAGAGACTATTGTCAGGTACGATACAGAATGATATTCTAAAAGAGTTTATGGTGCGTAATACATATATCTACCCTCCTACTCCTTCTATGAAGATCATCGCTGACATCTTTGACTACACGAGTACTCATATGCCGAAGTTTAACTCTATCTCTATCTCTGGATATCATATGCAAGAGGCAGGTGCTACAGCAGATATTGAGTTAGCTTATACCTTGGCAGATGGACTAGAATATATCCGTACTGGACTTAATGCTGGTATGAAGATAGATGACTTCGCTCCTCGACTGTCATTCTTCTGGGCGATAGGAATGAACCACTTCATGGAAATCGCTAAGATGCGTGCAGGTCGTATGCTATGGGCTAAGTTGCTAAAACAGTTCGAACCTAAATCTGATAAATCACTAGCTCTGCGTACACACTGTCAGACCTCTGGATGGAGTCTTACAGAGCAAGACCCGTTTAACAATGTGGCTCGTACTGCTATAGAAGCTGCTGCGGCTGCGTTCGGTGGGACACAGTCTCTACACACGAATGCGCTAGATGAGGCTATCGCCTTACCAACAGATTTCTCTGCGCGTATTGCTCGTAATACACAGATATTCTTACAAGAAGAGACTAAAATATGTAAAACAGTAGATCCTTGGGCAGGTAGTTATTATGTAGAGAGTCTTACACAAGAGATCGCTGAGAAAGCGTGGGCGCTGATAGAAGAAGTAGAAGAGTTAGGTGGGATGACTAAGGCTATCGAAGCAGGTATTCCTAAACTTCGTATAGAAGAAGCAGCTGCTCGTAAACAAGCTCGTATTGATAGTGGACAAGATGTTATCGTAGGAGTAAATAAGTATCGTCTTGAAAAAGAAGATCCATTACATATCTTGGAAGTAGATAATCAGACTGTGCGCAAGGCTCAGATAGATCGTCTAAACCATATTAAAGCTACTCGTGATAATACTAAAGTAGCTGAAGCACTAGCTGCATTAACACAATCAGCTAAGACTGGAGAAGGTAACCTACTAGCTCTAGCAGTAGAAGCTGCTACACATAGAGCTACATTAGGAGAGATAAGTGACGCGTTAGAAAGCGTATTCGGAAGATTTAAAGCACAAATCCAATCTGTAAGTGGTGTGTATAGCAAAGAAATAAAAGATGATAAGAGCTTTAAGAAAGCTCGTGAACTAGCTGATAAATTCGCTGAAGTAGAAGGTCGTCGTCCTCGTATTATGATTGCGAAGATGGGGCAAGATGGTCATGACCGTGGAGCTAAGGTAGTTGCTACTGGTTATGCTGACGTTGGATTTGATGTGGATATAGGTCCGTTATTCCAAACGCCTGCAGAAGCTGCTAAACAAGCTGTAGAAAATGATGTACACGCATTAGGAGTTTCTTCTCTAGCTGCAGGTCATAAAACGTTAGTTCCTCAAGTAATAGAGGAGTTAAAGAAATACGGTAGAGATGATATTATGGTTATCGTAGGTGGGGTTATTCCTGCTCAAGATTACCAATTCTTATTCGATGCTGGCGCAGTAGCTGTATTTGGCCCTGGTACTAAAATCAGTGATGCAGCAATTACAATGTTAGAAATACTATTAGGTAATGATATGTAATCATCATATGGTTATAAAAAGTAAAAGCTCTTCAGTGATTCTGAAGAGCTTTTACTTTTTTATAATTCATCCGAATAAAAACTATATTCGTGATAAACAATGGACTTGTATATATCAGTATGACTAAAATTTTATACTGTATTATAGCCAAAATAATTGCAACTATAAATGGAGATAATAATACAGCTATCCACAACCATCTTTTTTTCATTGATACTTTTGCCAGACTATAAACGAGGTACTTTTTGTTAAGTTTATATAGGGTTAGAATAACAACACTTACCACTAATGTAAGCAATAAACAAAAAAGTATACCTGATGCCTCAACAAAGACACTAAGACCAAGTATAAAACTAACGATAACAAGGAAGTAGAATAATAGTACATAAACTACAGCGTAGAATAAGTCTTTCATAAAATAAATATAATACTAGTAGTTAGACTTTACAGTACTAATAGATTGTCTCCCTGATTATCTTCTTTAGAAAAGGCCTTTTATAGTATCTACTACATTATATTCTATCAATACAGATACTAAGCATATCACTACGATAACACTTAAGATATAGATAAACTTAAGCATCCATCCTAAATCTTCCATTACAAACTGTTTTGCTGTAAAAGTATCAGGTCTATCTCTATCGTAAGTAATATCGAACTCTTCTCCTACAGGGTTATAGTCTCGTAGAGCTATGTATTTTTCATTATAAGGGTACTCGAAGTCAGTATCTTCTAGTTCTGGTTTATTCAATTTATACTGCATAGGTTTACCACGCACTATTTTGTTGTCTTTAGTAGTGAACTCTACGATAAGAATCTCTTTTTTCACATCTCCTCTACGGCTAGTAGCTAGGTCTTCATCGAAGTTTAGGTATGATTCATATTGTACTATTTTAGCTGTTGTGGTTATCCCTGCATATTTTAAACGCTGATTAGTGGTGTAGACCTTAATCATTGCTAAAAGTAGTAATACAGGTATAAATAATAATAGATAAATCATATCCTGAATAGCTGCATATATAACTATGACAATCATAATAATTGCTGCAGGATAGTATATTTTTTCAAGTTGTCTGACCATAATAAAGTAATTTACATTACAATTTAATCATTTTTTTATTAATACGAAAAATAGATGCTTAGAAAATAGACTAGTTACTATACATACTGACAATAAAGAGCATTCCTCTACATACAATACAAAAAGAAAAAAGCTTATCAATAGCACTTCGTGTAATAAAAATAAAATAAAGTACCTTTGTATTCATAAATAGATGAAGTATATGACATTCGAAGACTTACAATTAAATAAGAATATATTACGTGCCATAGATGAGCTAGGTTACAAAGAACCTACTCCTATTCAACAAAAAGCAATCCCTTTTATCTTAGCTGAAAAGGATTTGATAGGATGTGCACAAACTGGTACAGGTAAAACAGCTGCCTTTGCAATGCCTATTATTCACTATTTACACAAACTTGGAAATACTAAAAAAGCAAAGAAAGCTAAAGTACTGATCGTAACTCCTACTCGTGAACTAGCTGTTCAGATAGGTGATAACTTCGAAAAGTATGCTAAGTATACAAATGTGACTTATATTACACTATACGGGGGTATGTCTATCAAACCTCAAATAGAACAATTAAACAAAGGAGCAGATGTTATCATTGGTACTCCTGGTCGATTATTAGATCTATACAAACAAAAACATTTAGACTTAGATCATCTACACTTCTTAGTATTAGATGAAGCTGACTTAATGTTAGATATGGGGTTCATTGATGATGTCAAAAAGTTAATACAACTTACTCCTTCTAATAGACAAACCTTATTATTTTCTGCTACGATGCCACTCCCTATTAGAGAGTTAGCTCATGAATTCTTACAAAAACCAGAATATGTAGCAGTAGATCCTATCTCTTCAACGGCACAATCTGTTAAACAAAAAGTATACTTCGTAGAGAAAGGAGACAAGAAAAAGCTATTATACCATATCATCCGTAACGAAAAGTTATCTGATGTACTGGTATTTACTCGTACAAAGGCAGGTGCTGATACTGTAGTAGAATCACTTAAAAAGAATGGCGTCAATGCAGAGCCATTCCATGGAGATATGTCACAAACAGCTAGACAAGCTGCTTTAGATAGCTTTAAAAACAAAGAAACAAAAGTACTAGTAGCTACTGATATAGCTGCTCGTGGTATCGATATAGATAATCTACCTGTTGTAATTAACTACGACTTACCGAATATCCCAGAAACCTTTGTACACCGTATCGGGCGTACTGGTAGAGCTGGTAATGATGGAGTAGCTATCTCTTTCTGTGATAAATCTGAGAAGACTTATTGGGAGGCTATTTGTAAGTTCGGTAGATTACAACCAAAGATTGTTACGGATCATCCTTTCCCTTGGAAAGAGACTACCACTAAAGATGGTCAAACTCCTAAAAAAGATTACAGAAAAAAACCTGGACAAAACAATTCTCGTAAATCAGAAAACTCTAAAAAGAATAAAAAACGTTGGTATTAGTACTAACGTTTTTTGCTTTATATTTGATCTTAACAATTGCTATTATACAACTATGAAAAAGATCTTTAAATACACTTTCTACTTAGCACTACTCGCCTTATTCCTTATATGGTTTGCAAACTATAGAGTAACTAATACTACCAAAGAACAACTGTATAGCTCTGTAAATGAAATACCTCACAACAAAGTGGGTATGGTACTCGGAACTACTAAGTTGCTTGCTAGTGGTTATGTAAACTACTACTTCACCTATAGAATAGAAGCTACAGCAGCTCTCTATAAAGCAGGCAAAATAGATTATATCGTAGTAAGTGGTGACCACAGTCGCAATGACTATAACGAACCTAAAGATATGGAACAAGCCCTAATAGAACAGGGTGTTCCTAAAGAAAAGATATACCTAGATTATGCAGGACTACGTACATTAGACTCTGTCTATCGAATGCAAGCTATCTTTGGACAAGATAGTTTTACAATTATCTCTCAACCCTTTCACAATGAAAGAGCTGTCTACATAGCTAACCATCTTGATCTTAAAACAGTTGCTTATAACGCACAAGATGTCTCTCGTAACTTTGGTTTTAAAACCATGCTTAGAGAAAAGTTCGCTAGAGTAAAGGTATTATTAGATAACCTAATCAACAAAAAGCCTAAACACCTAGGAGCTCCTGTTCAAATAGGAGAAGGTATAATACAAGAAAGAGCTCAAGATAAATAACCTTGAGCTCTTTCTATAAAAACAAAGTCCCTGAAAGATCAGGGACTTTGTGCGCAAAAAAATATTAACAAAATACTCGAATGTTAATTAATTTGTCTAATTAACATACCTGGGTAAATGTTCTTAGCGTTACCAGAGAATGAAGTAGCTTTAATCTTTTGTACTTCACCTGCATTATTTGCAGCATTCTCAGCTTGTTCTACATCAGCTTCAAATCGGTTATCCCATATTTTATTTTTCTCAGCTTTAATAACTGTAACTCTTTTATATTTTGTAACCTTAGTTTCTGGATCTTCTGTTTTCTCTAATACTTCAAATTTATCACCAGCCTCTACATCTTCTTTCATACCAATGAATGCTGTAATTTCAGACTCAGTTGTAGCAAGAGGAGTTTTAGTACGGAAAGGCTCATATTTCTTCTGTAATTTAGCAATTACATTATCAATAGAACGAACAGCTGCACGCTCTACCAATTCTTTTTCAGAAACTTTAGAGAAAGTAGTAGATTGAATATCTGCCCAAGCAGTTTCTGTTCCTACTAATTTTAATTTAAATAATCCTGATTTGATAAACTGATCAGCGCTGTTTGCATTGTAGTATTTTGTATAGAATGTAGCTGCAGCTTCTTCAGTCCAATCTAATTGGAATAAGAATGCTGTTGCTTTAACTACATATCCTTTACCTGCTACAGAAGCTCCTGATTGTACAGCAGAGTTAGTAGTTGCAGCTGCTTTACCTCCAATTAATCCAGTAACAGCAGCAGTCGTAGCTGACAATTGTCTAGCCATTTCTTCTTTACTGATATAGTTAAAACGTACTCCTACTACGAATGTATTAGAAATTAAGTTCTCTCCTGCATCTTCTAACATTGCTTTACCTCTAGTTGATTTATCAGCAATATCTTTATCAAATACAGAAGCATTGTATAATCCACGTTCTTTGATCAACTCCATATTATAAGGAGATTGAGTAGACGCATCATATTTACCTGCATTAAACCATTTAGCAACTAACTTATCTCCAACATTATTCTGAGCTAAGAACTTGATAAATTGAGCTGTTACTTTATCAGTACTAGTAGTATCTACCACACCTGCAGTGTTATCACTAGCTACACTCTTACCGAATTTACCTAGAGACTTACCTAATCCTCCTTTTTTCTTACCAGAGTCTTCTTTTCCTCCAACAGCAGCAATCTCTGCTTCTGTTACTGGATATTGACTAGGTTTAAAAGAACGTAAAGACTTATCTAAGTTATGGTCATTAAACTTCTCTGGAAGAGGTGTTTTAAAGAATGTCTCTTTAATGATTTGTCCTTTTAAGTTCCCATTTCCATTAATACCGTGGTCATCCACGATGATAGTATATAATGAACTACGCATATAGTCATCAGCTACTTGTTTTTTATCTTGAGCAAAAGCTGCAATTGATGATACTACTAATGAAGCAGTAATCATAAATGTTATTTTATTCATATTAGTATTTTTTTTTGAGTATTATCTTCTTAAGACAACATAAGTGTCTCCTTTTCTTTTAGCAAATGCAGTACCAACAGCTTTCCATGCCTCGATTCTTTGTTGCTCTAAACTTACTGCATCATTGTACATTTTAATTTCAAAGTCTAGATCAGCTTTTACCTGTGCCTTCATCTCGCGTTGTAAAGCTATCGCAGCTGAATAACACTTAGATTCTGGGAAAATAGTTACTAAGTATTGACCAGCTTCATGTGCTCCATAAGCATCTTGCTGTGCATTCCATGCAGCCTTAGCCTTATTAAAGTTTTCCATACAAGCATGATCTACATACAACTGATAAACTTTTTCAGCAGCTTTCATACCTGCATCATAACCTTTACTACACTCTGGAATCGCTGTTAATAAAAACATCGCTTCTTCAAAGTTTTTTTGGTTAGCTAAGCTTTCTGCTTTCTTGATTATAGTAGTATAATTCCCATCATAGTATGCTATAATCTTCTTCTTACTATCTTCTATAAAAGCAACTACATCTTTATTCTTTGCATTTAGCTTTTTAAATGCATTGATATAAGCCTTAGTTTCACTCTCACCGACTCCTTTTAAGTTTACTGAAGTTGATGCAAATACCTTTTGCCCAAAAGAATCACCAATAAACAAATTCATCTCTAAGTCTAATACAAAAGATCTGGGTGGGCCAGGTAGTATATTCTTTTCTACTACATTAAACTCAGGTGTAATAGCAAACTGAGCATAACCATCTGAAGAACCTAATCCATTAGCTGCAACTATACTTTTTAACTTAGTCTTTAGTTGCCCCTCGGCTCCAGAGTACAAACCATCTGTCTGCTCTGGTATAGAAGCCATTAATGATATCTCACATTTATCCGTTTGTCCATACGTAAACAAACTTGTGAATAACAATAAGGCTACAGATACTTTTCCTATAACTCTATTCATTGTACTTCTTATTTCTCTCCGATGACTAAAGCAGCTCTTCCTAATCCTCTGTTGATTAATTTAGCTTCTAAATTATATGGTGCTTTCTTTAAGAAAGTTCTTAACTCACGAGCAAAACCATCGGTGTCCTGAGCCATACCATTAGCTTTATAAAGAGGAATACGTACACTCTCATATAAAGTCATTGTCTCTGTAGCATCTGCTTTACTAAAACGGTGATTAACTGTTTTCTCTGCTAACCAGTTATCAATAACCTCTGTTAACTCAGTTCCATCAAACTCAGTTTCTAAATCAACACCTGATCCATTGTCAAATACTAAAATATCTAGTGTTACCTCTCTTCCGTTTGTTAATAAGTCATCGAAGTGAGCTTGTAACTGATTAACGAAACTGTCCATATTCACTAATACAGCTTCTTCTAATAACACAGCTACATCAGCTGAGAAAGATGGTGCTCCAGTACCTTGAGCACCTGCTACTTGTTTACTTGTATAAGCATCTAAAGCTCTTAAGTTATAAGTAATAGACTTCTTAGGTCCTGTAGCATTGATAGTCCAATCTACCTCTAATATAATATCAGACTTAGCTGTACGTCTTACTCTATCTAATGGGCTTTCTGCTAATGCTGCACCAGAAGCTTTACTTGTAATCAAGTTATTCTCAGCATTAGTTTTATTAATAGCTTTCATCGTTGCAGATAAGTCTTTAAGAGGGAATCCTCTATCTGCCATTAGAATATTAATCTTAGAAATTACATTCATCAAATCAGAATGTAAAAGTGCTAATTTATAATCTGGAATATATTCTTCTACCCCTTGGTTATAATATACTTCCATTACTCTATTCTTTGTACACCATGAGTCAGAAGGAACCACCATTAAAGATGGTTTCTTAGCTTGTGCAAACATTCCTACACTCAAAAGGCATAGACAAATAGTCAAAAATTTATTTTTCATAGCTTTTTATTTTTACAATTTTATCTTTTTCAAGTTTTTTAATTATCTCTTTGCGAGCTACAGTTACCTCTACACTATAAGATTCATAACTGATTCCGTGTTTAACCACATTACTTTGAAATGCTGCTCTCTTTACAGAGGTATACTTTCTATTCTTACCTCCTTTTTTAAAGAATTTGTCGAAGTACTTTTTATACTTCTCTTCAGCATTAGGCTCAGTTACGATAGGTTTTACAGAACACTCTCTTTTATCCGTTACGATTCCCTGAAACATTACTGTTTTTATAGCCATCTCTTTAGCTTCAGCGATAGCCGCACTCCTATTCTTACCAGTAGCATATACTTGTACTACTTCATTACCGTACATATCTGCACTCACACACTCTACTGTCTTACCAGTATAGAAGCTAGCCATAGTATTAGTAGGCTTGCTTTTACACGACAGAACTAAGAGTATTAGAGATAGTACGGATAACCGAATTACTTTATTGATCATCCTATTATTTTTTTAATTAGTAGTACCAGCGTACATATAAGTTGATTAGAATCCAGCAGATAAACTCTTAACGATACCTGCTACTTCTAAGTCTTTACGTAATAAATCTTTAGATACAGATACCACATATCCTACTTTGTATTCTTTTTTACTTACCTTGATTACTTCTGGAACTGAAGAAGAAATAGAAGCATATTTTAAATAAGGACTTTCTTTACCAAAGAAAGTATTGAAGTAATCTGCTTTTTCATGTTGAACTGAAGCATCTTTTATAAGAGGACGTTGAGAAACACACCCTACTCCATTCGCTGCAAAACCACGAAACAAAACTCCGTGTACAGCATTTTTCTTAGCCTCTTCATTAGGAATCACAGCCTTATTACTGTACGTCCATATCTTTACTAAGAATGTTCCTTCACTTCCTGTACCTGCACACTCAATATCATATTTCCATTGAGCTGCTTCTTTTTTAGGACTAGAAGCGAAACTTATATGAGCAGAGAAAGTTAATACTGCACATACTAAAACAAGTAGATATCTATTCATTTTTCAAAACTTTATGTTATACAAATATTTTATCGTGTATTTTTAACACAAATTTAGATCATATAAATAAATAAAATTCAAAAAACACTTATACTATTCAAACACATCGTGCCAAAGTCAATAAAACCATAAATAAATGGGTGAAAGAATATTTTTTATGAGGCAACCATACTACTATTCAACTCTTTGCTAGTATTAATCAACTATTTTACACAAAACAAATTAGAAGCATACCTACTTGATATTTGATTTACTTCATTTTGTTATGATAGCGACCTATCACAAAAATCTCAATACTGACTAATCTCCTTATCACACCTTTACATTTTGTACATTTTTTACATATCTCTTAAACGAAAATACCCCCTTAACAAACAAACCGTTTATTAAGGGGGTATTTCTAACATGTTGTATTATAAAAACAGTATTACAGCTTATCTTTTTGTCTCTTAAGTGTCGCTTTCTGTTGTTTATATTCCGCTTTTCTATTATTCTTTGCTATCTTTCTTTTAGAATCATTGTCCTTATAGATGATTTCGATATTTTTAATATCTCTTTCATACTCTATCTCTAACATATCTAACTGGTGCTCTATATCATTCTTATAGCTTTTATTTTGATACTTATGATGAGATGCCTTATCCCACTTCACCTTCTGAGAGTCATTAAGGATAATATAAATATCCTGTCTAAAACTCCTTGCTAACTCTCTCTTTTTTAAACCTTTTTCTCTACCTGACAGTGAACGGTCACGTCCTATCGCTTCAAACTCTCTACCGATAGTACGCTTTCGTTCTATAATCTTAGTCCTTTGACTTTCTGTTAGTTTGTAATACTCTCCTTTATCTAATAACTCCGAAGCACTTACTTCATAATCTGTCTGTTTACTATTCTTAGGTGATTGCGCATATATACTAGTAAAGACTAGCAATGCTCCTAATACTAAAACTCGTCTCATAGCTCATTTTTTTAAAATTAAAAAATGACCTCTATCTCTATAAAGATCATTAGTCAAATAAAACAATTCGCATACAAGGTGACAAACATAAAGAGTTAATTCACATAAAATATGTACTTACACTAAGAGAACCTATATTATCCATCATATAATCTCGTGATTCGCCCAATAATAAAGTAATTCTATAATCATATAAAGAAAATCCCCTTCTCCATATCAAATGAAGAAGGGGATACTATAATAAATATAATTATACTCTTACTAAATTAGGTAAATAAATACCATAACTGCGCTACGACAAAACACACAATAACTCCAAAAAGAACTGGTAATAATGAAGCTATAGTAGTCCACTTCACACTATTCGTTTCTTTATATATCGTATATATCGTAGTACTACATGGATTGTGCAGTAAACTGAACAACATCAAGTTCACTCCTGTCAATGTAGTCCACCCTGCCATGTGCAAGATAGTCGCTATCTCTCCATCCGATACCTCAAACATCACACCAGCGCCTTCACCGATAGAAGCATCTCCTAATACCATAGCAGTCAACATTAATACCGTAGGAATAACAATCTCATTAGCAGGAATAGCTACGATATAAGCTAATAGAATAACTCCATTTAACCCTAAGAAGATACCGATAGGATCTAAACCTTGTATAGTCCATAATGCTATACTCTTATCTCCTATATCAATATTACAGATCAACCAAATAACTGCTCCTGCAGGTGCTGCAAATACAATAGCTCTCCATAATACAATAAGTGTTCTATCAATTAATGATGTATAGATCGTCTGTAATACTCTCGGCGGTCTATAAGGAGGCAATTCTAAGGTAAAGAAAGAAGCCTGCCCTTTTAGCATAGTCTTAGACAGCATCCATGAAGTAAAGAATGTAAATCCTATTCCTAATACCACGATTCCCACTACTGCAAGCGTAGAGATAGTATTAGACAAATACGATGGTACTAAGGCTCCGATAAAGATACTTGCCATCAATATCTGTGTAGGCCAACGACCATTACACAGCGAAAAGTTATTCGTAATGATAGCGATTAGCTTTTCTCGAGGACTATTAATAATACGAGTAGAGACCACTCCAGCAGCATTACATCCGAATCCCATACTCATTGTCAAAGCTTGCTTACCATGTGCTCCTGCCCCTTTAAAAAGTCGATCTAGGTTAAATGCTACTCTTGGTAGATACCCAAAATCTTCTAATAAGGTAAACAGAGGGAAGAATATAGCCATAGGTGGTAACATTACTGCTATAACCCAAGCTGTAGCTAGATATACTCCATCTACTAAAAACCCTGATAACCACCATGGAAAATGAAGACTCTCTGCTCCACTCTTTAATATAGGATATAACTCTTCTAATAACAATGTTGATAATGCACTAGATGGATAGTTAGACCCGATAATAGTCAGCCATAGAATACCTCCAAGCATCAATAACATAATAGGAAAGCCAAATCGCTTACTCGTCACTACATTATCGATCATTCGATCTACTCTGAACGCGCGCTGATTCATATCTGATTTTACAGTGCTCTTCACTGTCTTCGATACTTGAGTGAAGATAGCCCCAGCCACATTATCAGAATAGTCTAATCCTAGCTTCTCATGATAATGAGCTGCTAACGTTATCACCTCTTTTATATTTTCATTATTGACTTTAGTAGATAACGTTTGGTTCACTAAAGCGGACTGAATAGTAGTATCTTGTTGTATCAATCTCATCGCTAGCCATGACGGACTAGGCAAATCCGCATCTATAGCTAATAACTTAGAAGCTACCTGCTGTACTGCCTCACGAGATTCTCCAGATATACCAGATATTGTCTTATGCTCAGGCACATATTTACCTGTTGCTACTTGATCTATTGCTACTAATAAGTCTGTAATACCTTCTTTTCTTCTTGCAGAAGTAGGGATCACAGGTACTCCTAGATCACGAGATAACCCTCTCACGTCTATTTCTACACCATGGCGCTGAGCCTCATCCATCAGATTCAGACACACCACCACCTTATTCGTAATCTCCTGTATCTGTACTACTAAGCTAAGATGACGTTCTAGTCGACCAGCATCTACCACTACTACAGTGACATTAGGGCGACCAAATAAAATAAAATCTCGTGCTACCTCTTCATCTTCAGAAGTAGACATCAGTGAGTAAGTACCCGGAAGGTCGATTATCTTATACTTACTATCCTTAAACTGAAAGTTTCCTTCTGCACGTGTAACTGTTTTTCCTGGCCAGTTTCCAGTATGTTGTTTTAGACCAGTAAGAGCATTGAAGATTGTGCTCTTACCTGTATTTGGATTTCCTGCTAGAGCGATAGTATAATCAAACTTACCAGATGACTCCCCTAGTTTTTTTAATTCTGCTGTTGCATTAAGATCACAAATATCACAGGCTGATTGCGCCATAATTTTTTTCCCTTCTTTTATAATTTAATTAGCTAAAGTCACTAATACCATCTCTGCATCCTCTTTTCTCAACGAAATGATAGTATTATAGATAGAATAAGCTACAGGATCCTTTAGTGGGCTGATATTATGGATATATATTTCAGCACCAGGAACAAACCCTAAGTCTAAGAAACGCTGATGTACCTCCACAGGACATCCTCGCTTTATACCTTGTATAGTAGCTTTTTCTCCTTTAGCTAGTTCTGATAAATTCATTACAATTTTCTTTAGATGTGTAAAATTACAAAATTAGACAAGCCTAACAATTAATTTAGTGTTAAAACCTCTATATAAAAACATTCTAATTTAAGGTTATGAGTCTATTTATAAGCTAGAAAGCCAATACAGCTATCATAAACAAGCCTTTCATACTATCTTATTATAATACAATTTATTACTCTACCATTATACACATCATTACAAAGCTACTTTATATTCTACCATACTTATAGGGTAATGATCGCATAGTGGTCGCATTAAAAATAGCCAAAACTATGCGACCATTATGCGACCACAAGCCGACCACTATGCGACCACTGCCTGAAAAATAGGGTCACGTCCTACTATAGCTGTACAGATCTTGTTTATAATCCTGCTTTTAACTGTACACTTGTTTTTATAATCTTATGATCTACAAAACAACCTATATAAAGTTAGGATAAAGTATATTATTACTTACTAATCTCAATGTATCTATGCTCTAAAAAAACTTTTCTAAACGAGACAACGTGTATCTCAGACTTAAATCCATAAAAAAAGAGTAATTGGTATGAATTACTAATTACTCTTCTATGATTAACTTTTAAAAATTGTACTACTATACAGCCTTAAATGCATTCTCAAAAGGTACACGGTGTACTAAACTTCTACCTAAGGTCACTTCATCTGCATACTCTAACTCATCCCCTACTGCTATACCTCTAGCGATAGTAGAGGTGATGACACCCGTATCTTTTATCTGTTTATAGATATAAAAGTTGGTCGTATCTCCCTCCATAGTAGAACTCAACGCAAAGATGATTTCTTTTACCTCCCCTGCTTTTACCTTTTCTACTAGAGATTGAATATTTAACTGGCTAGGTCCGATACCATCTATAGGAGAAATCTTACCTCCTAGCACATGGTATATTCCTTTAAATATCTGAGTATTCTCTAACGCCATTACATCGCGTACATCTTCTACGACACATATCGTCTGGTGATCGCGTGCTTCGTTAGCACAGATATCACATAGCTCTGTATCTGATATATTAAAACAACTCTTGCAGAAGATAATATCTTTTCTAAGCTTTAATAGGGCTTCTGCTAAGTGTAGAGTTTGTTCCTCTGGTTGTTTTAATATATGTAACATTAGTCGTAATGCGGTACGCTTACCTATCCCAGGCAATTGTGATACTTCTTCGACTGCTTTTTCTAATAATTTTGAAGGAAATTCCATAACTGCAAAGATAAAAAATAAACTAATAAATAACTCTACTCCTCTAAACTACTACTAGACTTATGCACTCGCCCTATTCTATAATTGATAGCTGTAAAAGCAATAGTTGATATTTCTAAAAAAGAATTACTTTTGGATTCTAAGCATATAAAACAATTAACTTATTATGACTCCAATAACCATTATCACGATTATTATTATCTACTTCGGAATACTGATAGGTATATCTCATTATATCAGTAAAAAAGATAGTAGTAATGACGCATTCTTTAGTGCTAATAAAAATGCTAAATGGTATTTAGTCGCTTTTGGGATGATAGGGACAGCCTTATCAGGGGTAACCTTTATATCCGTGCCAGGAGAAGTAGGCTCTCCTAACGGTGAACAGTTTAAGTATTTTCAATTTGTTTTAGGTAATGCTGTCGGTTTTCTATTAACTGCCTCTGTTTTACTTCCTTTATATTATAAGTATAACTTAGTCTCTATCTATACCTATATAGAGAAGAAGCTTGGGCATTATAGTTATAAGTCTGCGGCTTCTATATTTTTGTTGAGTAGAACGATTGGTTCTGCATTTAGACTATACCTAGTCGTTATCGTATTACAGCGCTATGTATTCGATTATTTCGGAGTACCTTTCTTTGCTACGGTACTGATCGCCCTATTACTGATCTATGCTTATACTTATAAAGGTGGGTTAAAAACCATTATCGTTACAGATACGTTACAGACCTTCTTCTTAATTGCCTCTGTTATCTTTACCATTATTTTTATCTGTCACAGTCTAGACCTTTCGGCCGTAGAAGCCTTCGAAACCATAAAAAACAGCAATTATTCTAAGATATTCTTCTTTGAGGATTTCATCTCTTCTAGATACCATTTCTTAAAGCAATTTATAGGAGGAATATTTGTAACACTAGCGATGGTAGGATTAGATCAAGATCTTATGCAGAAAAATCTAAGTTGTAAAAACATCAAAGAAGCACAAAAGAATATGTATTCTTTCACAGCCATCTTTGTGGTGATTAACCTATTCTTCTTAGGTGTAGGAGCATTATTATACATCTACGCAGAGAAGAACGGCATCCAAGTACCACTAGATCTAGCTACTGGTAAGCCTAGAACAGATTTACTATTCCCAGAGATTGCTTTTAACTATCTAAATATAGTACCTGCTATCATATTCTTATTAGGGTTGACAGCGGCTACATTTGCTACTACAGACTCTGCTCTGACGGCATTGACTACCTCATTCTGTATAGACTTCTTGCACATGGATAAGAAGAAAGACGATGCGTCTAATGTATGGAAGAGAAAGGTAGTACACCTAGTGTTCTCTTTATTAATGTTCTTAGTGATTATATTATTCAATACTATTAACGATGCCTCTGTAGTAAGTATGATTTTCAAGATAGCCTCTTATACATACGGACCACTATTAGGTCTGTTTGCCTTCGCCATTCTATTTAATAATAGAACTGTCAAAGATAAGTTAGTACCTATTATATGTATACTAGCGCCGTTTTTAACGTTATGGTTGAGTAACAACTCTGCTACTTTATTAGGTGGATATGTTTTTGACAATGAGCTAATACTTGTCAATGGATTAATCACAGTACTATTATTACTCTCCACTAGTCAAAGCAAAGCATTAAATAAAATAAATTAAAACAATAAAGGTCTTATGCATTCATAAGACCTTTATTGTTTTATCCCTAGAACTGCTCTGTACGTAGTAATACTAATGTACAGGCTTCTTCAGACTTAATACCAGCATCAGATAGTTTCTGAACAAACTCATTATTCTCCGTACCTGGATTAAAGATTACACGTCTAGGCTTTAGTTTTATAATCTCATCGTAGTACTCTACTTGCCTTGCAGGATTAAGATATAAGGTCACTGTATCGATATCTTCTCCTGTGTACCATTTAGTATGGATATTGACATCCTCTACCATTCCTTCTCTTAGTCCATGGGCTATTACCTCATGTCCATATTCTCTAAGCATCTTTATTGCTTTATTAGAATACCTTTCTTCTTTTAAAGAAGCACCTACAACTAATGTTTTCATAATTTTTATATTTTTAACAGATTAATCACACAAATACATAAATTAAACCATAGATATATCAAAACATATTATATTTAGAAGCTAATCTACTTAGTTTAATAAATTATATTTTATAAATTTAGCTAATATTTAAACTTTTTTTACAACAAAAAGTATATAAATGATAAAAGTCATATTTCAGATATAAATTTAACAGTAATTTTACTCTAGAAATTTAAAATCTCAATTATGAAAAAGTTACTACTTTCAATTTTAGGAGCTGCATTATTCGTAAGCGGTTCTACATTCGCACAAGAAACGACTAGTGCACCTGAGAAACAAGATTATAAATGGCAAATGCGTCTACGTGGAGTAGGTGTTATTCCTCATAACAGAGCAGATATCGGAATCATCGGTGGACAAATCGATGTAAATAACAACTTTATCCCAGAATTAGATTTCACTTACTTCTTCACAGAAAACTTAGCTGCTGAGTTAATCTTAGGTACTACTAGACATACTGTAGGAACTATTGGGTCAAGTTTAGACAACCCAATTACTCAAGGGCCTAGCACAGCTAACGTAGATTTAGGAAGTGTATACTTATTACCTCCTACATTAATGTTCCAATACCACCACAAATTTGGTGAAGTATTTAAACCTTATGTTGGGGTTGGGGTAAACTACACTATTTTCTATAACGAAAAATCTGGTGTAGCGAAAGATATAAAATATGACAACAAATTTGGTTGGGGTTACCAATTCGGTTTTGATATTGATTTAACAGAGAAATTCTTTATCAACGTTGACTTCAAAAAGTTATTCTTAAAAACAGATGTTACTGTTGATGCTACTAACTTAGTGGCTCCAGGTGTAACAGGTGTTGATCAGTTAAATATTCCTGCAAAAGTAAAATTAGATCCAATGTTAATTGGTTTTGGTGTAGGAATGCGTTTTTAATTATTTAATGAGACATTTTTTTTTACCAGCCTTCTATGTACTGCATAGGAGGCTGGTTTTTTATTGTCTATTATTTAACCGACCTTTGCAACTTTATTGAAAACAATAAGATATGCAAACTACAATCAGTTTTAAAGAAATTAATAAACTAGCTATACCCGCTATTTTTGCAGGGGTATCAGAGTCCTTAATTTCTCTAACTGACATCGCCATCATCGGTAATGTAAAGGAAAATAGTGTAGAGGCATTAGGTGCTGTAGGCTTAGTAGGTTCTTTTCTATCTGCGATAATATGGATCGTAGCACAAACTAAAACTTCTATATCTGCTACCGTATCTCAACATCTAGGAGCCAATAGAATATTCGCTGTAAAGACCCTAGTACCACAGGCTATATTGTTTAACTTTTGTCTTAGTGTTCTGCTATTCATATTCACTACTTTCTTCGTACACGAAATCTTTATCGCTTATAATGCAGAAGGCTTATTACTAACCTATGCTAAAGAATATTACTTAATACGTGCTTGGGGATTTCCGCTTACTCTAATTACCTTCGCTCTATATGGGGTTTTTAGGGGATTACAGAATACAATGTGGGCAATGAAATGTAGCTTAACTGGAGCTATTATCAATGTTGTATTAACGTACTACTTTGTCTTTGGTATAGAGGGGATATTGCCCGCTATGCATATCAAAGGGGCAGCTTATGCTAGTGTGATTGCACAGACGATTATGTTACTTATGGCATTCTATTACTTCTTTAAACATACTCCTTTTAACCTAAGAGTAAGAAGAACGATTAACCCTTCGCTAAAGCCATTAATCATTATGAGCTTTAACTTCATTATTCGTACTGCAACACTTAATGTAGCCATATATTTAGCTAATGCTTATGCCACAGGTTATGGCAAGAGTTACATCGCGGCACAAAGTATACTGATGAATATCTGGTTATTCTTCTCTTTCTTTATAGATGGCTATGCAAGTGCTGGTAATGCTATGTCTGGAAAGCTAGCAGGTGAAAAAAACTACCAAACCATGTGGTCACTCTCTAAAAGTATCAGTAAATACGCTATTATTATTTCTCTGATATTAATAGCTATCTGTGCAGCATTTTATAAGCCAATTGGCTTACTATTCAATCAAGATCCAGAAGTTATCAAGGTATTTATAAGCGTGTTTTGGCTAGTCCTATTTATGCAACCTATCAATTCTCTCGCTTATATCTTTGACGGCATCTTTAAAGGTATGGGAGATGCTAAAGTACTTCGCAATAATTTACTGTTTGCCACCTTCTGTGGATTCATTCCTACCCTCTTACTGTTTGATTACTTAGATTTCAAATTATACAGTGTGTGGATTGCTTTCGGAGTGTGGATGTGCTGTAGAAGCTTCCCTTTAATGTACTTATTTAAAAAGAATTACGTAGATAAGTAAGCAATGCAACAGCATTGCAAACATGGCTTGACATTATTTATAATGATTATAAGGTGGTACATTTGCTTTAAACAAAAACAAAAAATCATCAAATTATGTGTCAAGAACATTCAAATCATAATCACTCGCATAACCATAGTGATCATAATCATGGACACGACCATGATCATGACCACAGCCACGGAGGAGAAAACACGAAGCTCTTTGTTGGCTTCAGTTTAGTTATGTTACTTATAGGAGTCTTTCTTGCTAATATTATAAAAGCAGATTGGTTTATCAACAATAATACACTGAGGTTATCTTGGTATATCGTCGCTTATCTACCAGTAGCATTCCCTGTTCTAAAAGAAGCTGTGAAGTTAGGAGGCAAAGGAGATTTCTTTAATGAGTTCTCGTTAATGGGAGTAGCTACGTTAGGAGCTTTCTTTATAGGTGAATACCCTGAAGGAGTAGCTGTAATGATATTCTATACCATCGGTGAAATATTCCAAGAGAGCGCTGTAAATAAAGCTAAAGGTAATATCAAGGCTCTACTAGACATACGTCCTAATGAAGCAACAGTATTTAGAAACAATGAATACACTGTTGTCAATCCTGAACAAGTAAGTATCGGAGAGATTATCCAAGTAAAAGTAGGTGAAAAGATTCCATTAGATGGAGAGTTATTAACGGATAAAGGTAGCTTTAATACTTCTGCCTTAACAGGTGAAAGTAAGCCAAGTACTTACGAGAAAGGAGAAACTGTTCTTACAGGGATGATTAACTTACAGAATGTAATCGAGGTTAAAACAACAAAGTTATATCAAGATAGTTCTCTTGCTAAAATCCTTCAAATGGTACAGGAAGCAAGTGCTCGTAAGGCTACAACTGAACTTTATATTAGAAAATTCGCTAAGGTATATACTCCTATCGTATTCTTTCTAGCTGTTGCTTTGACGATTATCCCTTATTTTGTATTAGGAGAAGGATATGAGTTTAAAACATGGTTAGAGCGTGCGCTAGTATTCTTAGTAATTTCTTGTCCTTGCGCTTTAGTAATCTCCGTTCCATTAGGATACTTTGGAGGAATAGGGGCTGCTTCTAGAAACGGTATCTTGTTTAAAGGATCAAATTACTTAGAACTAATGGCTAAATTAGACATCGTAGTAATGGATAAAACAGGGACACTAACAGAAGGAGTATTCAAAGTTCAAAAAGTAGAAACTACTGTTGAACAAACTGAATTCGTTAATATTGTGTCTGCTATTGAAAAACAATCTACACACCCTATTGCGAAGGCAATTGTAGAAGCTTATCCTACTTCCAAAACTGCAGAAGAGGTACATGAGATATCTGGAAAAGGATTAATGGGTAAAGTAGATGGCAAAGAAGTACTAGTTGGTAATACAGCTCTTTTAAAGCACTATAACATTAATTACCCAACGGAGATAGACGATATAGTAGAAAGTATCGTTATCGTTGCTATAAATAAAGAATACAGTGGATATATAACAATTGCTGATCAGATTAAAGTTGACTCTAAGGATGCAATCAAGCTGATGAAATCTCTTGGAGTGAAGAAAACTGTAATGCTAAGCGGTGATAAAAATACTATCACTCAAAAAGTAGCCAAAGAAACCAATATAGATCTAGCATTAGGAGGTTTGCTACCTGAAGGTAAGGTAGAGCAAGTAGAAAAGCTTAAAAAAGAACATCCGAATATGTCAATCGCATTCGTAGGAGATGGAATAAATGATGCACCTGTACTTGCGCTAAGTGATGTAGGTATTGCAATGGGAGGATTAGGAAGTGATGCAGCTATAGAAACAGCTGATGTCGTGATACAGACTGATCAACCTTCTAAGATTGCGACTGCAATGCATATAGGTAAGGAAACACGTAAAATAGTCATTCAGAATATTACACTAGCCTTAGTGGTTAAAGTCATAGTACTTATACTAGGTGCAGGTGGAATAGCTACGATGTGGGAAGCTGTATTCGCAGATGTAGGAGTTGCCTTACTAGCAATCCTTAATGCTGTAAGAATTCAAAAGATGAAGTTTATATAACCTTAATACAAACAAAAATCCCGATAGTAATCGGGATTTTTTTATTCTTGTTCCTTAAACTGATTTAAGGTATCTTCTATCTGTTTTAAGTATTGTCCATATAGTTTTTTAATCCAATACTTGACTAGCATTAAAGTTAAAGTAAAAAAAATCACAAATACTATAATAAATATTTTATTCATAAATAGATCAGAATAACTATCATTTTTTGCTCCAACAAAAAGAGGAATAAATACACAAACAAATGGTAATAGTGAATAACAAAAATTCTCGTACAGTTGAATGTACATCCGTACACTAAAATAAACCTCATACAAACTATCTCTAGAATTCATTGCAAAAGATTCTGAAGTACGATAAAACAAATACATTTTGACTAAAAAATAAATCGTAATAACAGCAAATAGAAAATATATGACATAATAGAAGTGTAAACTTTCAACTGATAAGGAATATCCTAACGGCATAAAAGCCAAAACCAATATACTTAATCCCTGTGCCCAAATGTCTTTTACAACATTCTTTCTAATTTTTTCTAATGGTAGACGACTTGCTGTAACATCTATTTTTTTTGAACCAACTTTTACATTAGAGGTATCTTGTTCTTGCCACGATTTTTTTAAATCATCTAAATTCATAGCCTTGATTTTTAATAATTTCTTGTAATTTACTTTTAGTTCTATTCAACTTCACCCTAGCATTTCCCTCAGAAATACCAAGATTACTACCTATCTCTTGATGAGAGAATCCTTCTAAATACAGAAATATCAGTGCCTTCTCTACGTCATTTAATAAATAGATAGCTCTGTACAAATATTCTACTTGGCTTTCTACAACCATGTCAACTTCACTTGATTGTATACTCTTCATTTTCTCATCAAAAGCTTCATTACGTTCAACTACTTGCTTAGCTTTCTTAAAATAAGTAATAGCTGTATTTAAAGCCACTCTATACATCCAAGTAGAGAATTGACTTTGCCCTTGAAAACGAGTATAAGACTTCCACAATTGTAAAACAATTTCTTGATACAAATCGTTTTGATCCTCTTGGTTATCCATATACATCTTAGATACTTTATATAAAATACCTTTATGCTTTTCAATTTGATCTAGAAAGGTTCGTTCTAAAATCTTGCTCACATTAACTAATTATAAACAGCTTTTACTTGATATCCTTCTTTTTCTAATAACTTCAGAACTCCATACTCTCCACCAAGATGTGCACTTCCTACTGCAAATACTGTTGACTTCTCCTTCATTATTTCTGGCATCTTAGCTACCCATTTAATATTTCTATTATCTAATAAGTCTTTCTTAAACTCAATTGGTACAAACTTAGGGTCTGTTCCAAACTCATACAATGCTTCAATATCCTCATCTAAGAAAGATTGCTTCATCTCGTTATAATTCTCCTTATATGCGTTAACTTCTTTAAATTGATTGACCAATTCTTTAGGAGAATACATACTTTCCATCACTTTCTGTTGATCAATGAAATATTCTAAACCAATTATTGATTTATTAGCTTGCAATGCTTTCTCAAAAAGTTCTAAATCATATCCTTTAACTTCACATGACACTAACTTAGACATCATTAATCCAACTAAAGCTATAGTTGAAAAGTTATTTACTTGCTCTAGTTCTAAATTATATTCTTCCTTCAGAATAGCCCCAAACACAGCTAACTCTTCCTGGGACAATTGAGAAGATAAAGATTGCTCTGAAACAAACATTTTTTGCATATATGCCAATTCAACAGGATCACTAAAGTTAACCTCTAAAGCTAATTGCTCTGCGCTATCTAAAGCTTTTTGAACTTTGTCACTAATAATTAATTCATCCTTACACAAAATGTGAAATGTACCTAAAACATAAGAAGGCTTGTTCAAGCCCTTTCCAGAAACTTCCCATAATAAGCTTTTCCCTGATACATTAATATCTTGAGCAATACACTGAAAACTAACTAAAACAAATAATAAAAGAAAAGAAAATACACGCTTCATAATTATGTAGTATTTATAGGGTTATAATGGATCAACGTTAAAAGTTGGGGAGGAAAGTGTAAAATAATATCTTTGTGCTATGA
>NZ_JBBPHJ010000022.1:0-60595 GCF_038039665.1 Myroides sp. C4067 | reverse complement strand
TCTAATGGTTTTACATCAACAAATGTACAAGAGGCATTAGAAGAGTTAAAAACTACAGTAGATAATACAAAAGGTGATTTATCGTTAGCAGGAGGACTTGAGTTTGTAACAGGAGCAAATGGAACTGATAAGTTATTAGCTGATGCCGGTATCCAAATTGCAGATAAAGGAATTACGACTGACAAAATTAAACCAGGAACAGATGGACAAATTTTAGTAACAGAAGGAACAGGAGATACAGCTACAACTAAGTGGGTTAATAAAAAGTCTGCTACTTCTAATACCCTTGTAACTAGGGAAACAGCTATAGTAAGTTCTGTTAATGGAGAAAAGGCAGAGTTAATTTTAGAAGGAGATGCTGTACTAAAAGAAGGTAAAACAGTAGTACAAGCTATCCAAGGTACGCCAGTTAGTGATACTAAACCTTCTAATGCACAAACCTTAATTTATGACCAAACAACACAAGCTTGGATTCCAGGCACACCAGATGTAACAGTTGATAAGGTAGTTGATGCTAAAACATTAACAACAGATGGTGTAATTGTTATAGGTACTGATAGTAATGCAATAGCAACAACAGCTACTAAATCATTATTAACTGATGTCAAACTAAATATTGCTAATAATAAAATTACAACAGATCATATCCAAAACGGAACGATAAAACCAGAAGACATAGCTAATGCAGGTAATAATCAAGTATTGGTTACAGATAATACAGGAGTTCCTACTTGGAAAAACCAGACTGATGTAGGGGAGATAGTTACAGCTAATAATGGACTTACTAAAGCAGATACTAATATCCAATTAGGAGGTTTATTAACTAAAAAAACAGCTATTAATACTACTACTGATAATACGCTTGCTTTAACGGGGCTTGATAAGAAAAAAACGCAAGCAGTTAATGAAAGTGAAGGGGTTACTCAGCATTTATTAGCAGTAGATAAAAACGGAGACGTTATAAAAGCTTTAAAAGCAGCGATGCCTAAGTTCTTCTATATGCCTTCAGTAATGGTTCCTACAGCAGAGAGTCAAGCCCAACAAGAAGGCGTTACATATAATAATACAACTCGTACAGGTACAATAGATATGTATGCTATTTATAAGAAACAATTTGGAAGCCCTGTAATGAGTAGTACTGGAGCATCAGCTTTACCAGTTTTACCTGCATCAGAGCTAGGTTTTCATGTGACTTATGCAACAGAAGGAGTATTTACTATTGTAAGTATTAATGCAGAAGGCTTAATGACATATAAAGTAAATGATACCGCTAATGTAAATATAGGAAGCTTTATAAACATTGTATTCTCTGTTAATGAAGATAATTAATTATGAAAAATAATATTTTATATATAATAATAGCTTTTGGCTTGTGCTTTGGAATCAAAGCACAAGCACAAAGTGCTATTTTCGAATACAATCAGAAACTTATTAAATTAACTGATTCACAAGCTAATGATCTTAATTACCTAGCTAATGGTGCACCAACCTCTATGTTTATAGCATTTGATAAGCAAGCTAAAATTCACCAAGGAAACTCTAAAGAGATAGTTGAAATGTCTATTGAAGACACTAGTGACTTTATTGGTTTAAGCAATGTTTATAAAGATAAATTAAAAGAGGTTATTTTAATAAATATTAAATGGGATGGAAAGCAGCAAATCGTTGTTCCCAAAGATTTAATTATTCAATTAGAAAGTCTTAAATACATCTACATTAGATCATATCGAGAATTAGATAAAGAGTTAATTCAAACAGAGTTTATTGATTTATTACAAAAGTTAAACGAAAAACAAGATGTTGAAATTCTGTATTCAACAATGGATCAACCAAGTTAATGGAAAAGCTATGAAAAAATATTCAAAAAAAATAAGTGCTTATCTATCAACTCTCTTATTATTAAGTTTTTTAGTACTAGGAAGTAACTTGGGGTATGCACAAGTTGTAAAAGATTTTAAACCACGTGAGTCACCGAAGGCTCCAATGCCTTATACTAATGTAAAAAACTATAATTTACAGGGAGATTTTTTAATGTTTGGTAATACCAACATGACTTTGCAGAGCTATAATCTTGGTTCTGATAATAGTAATAATCAAATGAACTATGTGAATGTAGATCGGACAAATGTAAATATAGTTAATTCATCTTCAGCAGACCTTGTTTTACCAGGGGGCGAGTGTACAGAAATTATCTATGCTGGTATATATTGGTCAGGTAGAACACATAATGGAGGAAATTCTGCTGAAGAGTTTACTGTTAATAAGAATAACCGAAGCTATACATTAAACAAGCGAAAAGCAAAAATAAAATTTAATAATGAAAATTATGTTAATGTAACCGCAGCGCCTCAGGATATTTATTATCCTAGTAACAAACACGATAATATGTATTCAGCTTATGCAGATATAACTTATTATGTTCGTGATAGGGGAGCAGGTACGTATACTTTAGCTAATTTAGCATTAATAGAAGGTAATGGTGGTTCAACTGGGTTTTATGGAGGCTGGGGCATGGTTATTATCTATAAAAATACAGCTATGAAGTGGAGAGATATCACCGTGTTTGATGGACATGCTTATGTGGCAGGAGGTATATATAATTATGAACTACCTATTTCAGGATTTAAAGCGACTCAACATGGAGATGTAAATGTAACATTAGGGATGATGGCTGGTGAAGGAGATAGGAATATTCCTGGTGACTATTTTGAGATTAAAAGAGGAAATAACTTTGATAGATTAAATCATAGTGGAAATAAAACAAATAACTTTTTTAATTCATCTATCGAAGTTGGTGGTACTACAAGAAACCCTAATCTAGTTAATAATACAGGATTTGATATTGCTAAGTTTGATTTAAATAATGCAGGTAATAAATATATTGGAAATAATGCTACAAGTGCAACATTCCGATATGGTTCTACTCAAGATACTTATGTAATTTATAATATAGTGTTTGCTGTAGATGCTTATGTTCCTGATGTAGTAGGAGAGAATAAAGCAACTAATTATGGAGGTGTAAAACCATTAAATAATGGAACAATCACTCCTGGGCAAGAGTTTGAATTTGAGCTAGATGTTTATAACAAAGGAACAGAAGCAGTTAATAATTCTAAAATTGAAATACCTGTACCTTTTAATCTACATTTCTTAGATGCGGAGATCGTGCCAGGTCTAGATGCATCAGGAAGTGTTACTTGGGCACCACCTACTGGAGGTACAAATGATCCAAGTGTTACAGCTGGAGGTAAAATTGTTTGGGATATTGGAAATTTACCTTTAGATACAACAAAAGAAAAGCTGTTAGCGCAATTAAAATATAGATTTAGAGTATCTGATAATTGTGTATTGTTATCTACCAATGTGTGTGGATTAGATGTAAAGATCAATGGTAAAATATCAGGAGAAGGAGCTACATCAAAATCAAAGGTAAACTCAGACTTAGTGAGAGATTATGGAAACGGAGTTTGTGCAGGTCCTGTTTATGATGATTTTATTTCTAAGATAAGTGTTACAACAGACTTCTTGCAAAACTGTAACCCTCCTGTAGAAGATGGAATTATGCAATTTAAGGCTTTTTGTTCTGTACCAACAACAGGATTTGATAGAAGTGAAATTATAAATATATATCCTCCTGGAGCTAAGTTTTATAGTAAAGTACCGACAAGTTATACATCTAATGATGGTTTAGTAACTGGAGATTTTTCAGTTAACAGTGATGGCAGTAGAAAAATGTATTATGTGATGGTACCAGATATGGAGGATGGTTGTTATGCTAGGTTAGAAATCAGTATTGAAAAAGTAACTACTTCACCTATTGCTAAGAATACAGAGTTATGTTTTGGAGAGCCTTTAGTATTAGAAAATGAGTTATCTGCTACAGGAAAAGATAAAGGTTATGAATTGGTTTATTTTGATAGTAATCAAGTTGAATTATCAGATGTTCCTAGTCCAACTGCTGTAGGTACTTATAAATATTTTGTAGCAGAGGGAAAAGATGGATGTATAGGTCCTAAAAAAGAATTTACTATTGTGATTAATGCCTTGCCAGAGGTAAGTAAGGATATTGACAATATTGTGATTTGTGAAAACTTTGACTCTGCTAAAGTATCTATAACTACAAATGTTTCAAATTATAAATGGGAATACACTACAACTGGAACAACAAATTGGAAAGAATTAGATAATACTACTTTTTCAAATAGAATTATTCTTGAGGGAAAAACAATTAAAGTTAGTCATGCTAGTAAAGAATTAAATGGTTTACGCATTCGATTAAATGTAACTAGCAATCAATGTTCAGACACATCAAATGAGTTTGAGATCAAAGTAAATGATTGTTCTGCTGTTACTAATCCGATGTTGTTAAATCAAGCAGTAGCTAATTAATTATAAAATAAAAACTATGAAATCAAGAAAATTATATAAATCAGTTGCTTTATTAGGTTTAGCATTGCCAGCTACAGTAGTAGCCCAGCAAGCTAAGAAAGACCAAGTAATGGTAAACCAAGGAAAGATTTCGATAGCCGAAGGAGGAGTCATGTCTACTATCTATGATTTTGACAATACAAAAGAAGGGTATGTAAAGAATGATGGAACGGTTTATTACTACAGCAACTTTAATAATGACAATATATATGATCACAGCACTAACGCCAAAGGTTCTAAAGCTGTGTTCACTCCTTTTGAAGAAGCAAAAGGAGCTCAACATATCACAGGAAGCCAACCTTCTAATTTCTTTAATGTAGTACTAGACAATTCAACTAAAGACATGGCCTTTGACCTAAAGAACGAGGCTAACGTAAGAGGTAGTGTAGACTTTAAAGATGGTATTATTAAGGTAGATTCACTAGCAGGGATGCTAACCTTCCACCAAGGAGCGAAAGCACTTCATCCAACAGATAAAAGCCATGCAGAAGGCTATGTAGAGAAGATAGGTAATGAGGAATTCCAATACCCTAAAGGAGATAAAGGACTATACCGTTATGCTAGAATCACTGCTCCTGAGCATGTAAAGGATGCGTATGAAGGGAAGTATAATTTAGACGATAAGAACTTCTTTAGAGCGCGTAGTGCAAAGTCAGGAGTGATTAATTTATTAGATGAGCGCGAGTACTGGACAGTAGATAAAGGAAGTGATAACAGCAAAGGAGATATCATGCTGACGTTAAGTTGGGATGAGCGTACTACACCAAAAGAGTTATTAGTGAACCCAGAGAAAGAATTACACATCGTACGATGGGATGCTAAGCAACAGCTTTGGGTAGACGAAGGAGGAGTAGTGGATCTAGAGAAAAAAGAGATCACTACACCTACGAGTGTTAAAGGGTACGGATTCTTTACATTAGCTACTGTGAACACAGATCTAATCTTAGACGGAGATATCGTTATTTATAACCTTGTTTCTCCTGATGGAGATGGTAAGAATGATTACTTTATTATAGATAATATCAACAGATTCCCTAATAATACAGTAGAGATTTATAACCGTTGGGGAGTTAAGGTATATGATACGAAGAGTTATGACAGTGCAGGTAATGTGTTTAGAGGATACTCTGATGGACGTGTTACTATAAATAAAGGGGAGAAATTACCTACAGGTACTTATTTCTACATCGTAAGTTATGAGTATAAAGACGCTAGTGGCTCTCGTATGATTAAGAAATCGGGTTATCTACATTTAGAAAGTAATAAGTAAAAAGAGTTATGAGTATTCAACAAAATATAAAGAAATTTGGAATCAGTCTATTGCTAATAGGCTGCTTCCAAACTATGCAAGCTCAGCAAGATCCACAGTATACCCAATATATGTATAATACTAATATGATCAACCCAGCTTATGCAGGAAGTCGTGGGACATTAAACGTGTTTGGGATGTATAGAACACAGTGGGTAGGGCTAGATGGAGCACCTAAGACAGCAAATGTGTCTGTGTCTACACCTCTTGGAGAAAGTGGATTAGGACTAGGAGTGAACTTTACCAATGATCGTCTAGGAGCGATGGATGAGAATAATATCTCTGTAGATTTAGCTTATGCTATTGACTTAAACGCTGATTATAAATTAGCATTCGGGTTAAAAGCGACTGCTAATCTATTAAGTGTTGATTATACAAAGCTTAACATCCACAACCCTACAGATCCTGTAAGTCAAGAGAATATTAATAATAAGTTTAATCCTAATATTGGAGCAGGGGTTTATTTATACTCTGATAAAGCTTATGTAGGGTTATCAGTTCCGAACTTCTTAACTACGGATCGCTATGATGATAACGACATCACGACGATGCGTCAGAAGATGCACTTCTACTTAATGGGAGGATATGTATTTGATGTAAGTGAGAACTTGTTAATTAAGCCAGCAGCTTTAGTTAAGGCAGTAAGTGGAGCACCATTACAAGTAGATTTAACAGCTAACTTTTTATTCTATGATAAATTTACTTTAGGAGGAGCTTATCGTTGGGATGCTTCAGTGAGCGCCTTGGCAGGATTCCAAGTCAATGAAAATCTATTTGTAGGATATTCTTATGACTTTGAGACTACTGCTCTTCAACGTTATAACTCAGGATCACACGAAATCTTCTTAAGATTTGAACTATTTAATCGTCGTAGTACAATTAATGCACCGCGATTCTTCTAAGGAAAATTAGCTATAAAGAAAGAGAAACTATGAAAAAACAGCTATTAAAAATAAGCTTATTGACAATGTTGCTTTTCGTAGGTATTAGTACTTATGGACAGAAAGTAGCAGAGAAGAAAGCGAATAAGGAATATCAAACTCAGGCTTATGTAGATGCAATCAAGATTTATGAGCGCATCGCAAACAAGGGATATACTAATGCAGATATGCTAAAGAAGTTAGCCGATGCTTATTATTTTAATGGAAAGTTACCTGAGGCTAATAAGTGGTATGAAACACTATTCGATGGAGAGTATGGCGATAAAGGAAAAGAGCCAATTCCATCAGAATATTACTATCGTTATGCACAGACGCTTAAATCTGTTGAGAGTTATGACAAGTCTAAGCAAAAAATGGAGGAATTCTCTAAATTAGAGGCAAACGATTCTAGAGCACAACTTTTTCAAGAGAATAAGGATTACTTGCAAAAGATAGAAGACAAACAAGATTTGTATAATATAAAGGCTTTGAGTATTAATACAGAGTTTTCGGATTATGGAGCTGCTATATTAGGCAATGAAATAATTTTTACATCAGCTCGTAATCAAGAAGTAGATAAGGCTATTCATGAGTGGACTAATGAGAGTTTTACAGCCTTGTACAGTAGTACGATTAACGTTGATGGGACTTTCTCAGAGCCTAAGCAATTCGCTAAAGAGATAAGTTCTAGAGTAAATGATGCAACAGCTGTCTTTACAAAGGATGGTAATACGATGTACTTTACTAGAAATAACTCTAGTGAAAAGGGAAAGAGAAGAAACAATAAGGACAAATCATCTTTATTAAAAATATATAAAGCCACTAAAGGCGCGGATGGCTTGTGGGGACAAGTATTGGAACTTCCGTTTAACTCGGATTATTTCAATACAGCCCATCCTAGTTTGACACCGGATGGTAAGTGGCTTTATTTTTCTTCAGACAGAAAAGGAACATTGGGGCAATCAGATATCTTTAGAGTAGCTATTTATCCTACAGGGGAGTATGGCAATGTAGAGAATATCGGTGCTAAAGTAAATACAGCAGGTAGAGAAACCTTTCCATTTATATCAGAGGACTACTTCTTGTTTTTTGCATCAGATGGTCATCCTGGATTAGGAGGATTGGATATGTTTGTAGCTAAGATTAATGTAGATGGAAGCATTGGTCAAGTTGCTAATATGGGAACGCCAATTAACAGTCCATCTGACGATTTCGGTTTGTATATAGACAGCAAATCTCACAAGGGATTTGTAAGTTCTAATAGACCAGGGGCTAGTGGAGGAGATGATATCTATTTCTTTAAAGAAAAACCTTGTAAGCAAGCCCTTGAAGGAATAGTGTATGACAAGGTGACTAAAGAGCCATTAGTTAATGCTAGAGTGATTTTATCAGATGCTCTTTATCAGCAGACAGATACGATAATCACAGATGCAAAAGGATATTATCTGTCTAATTTATTAGATTGTGGAGGGAAATACCGTATTAAAGCTGAGAAAGAGGAGTATAATACAGTTGAAGTTGTATTTATCGTAGAACGTCAACAAGGAGTAAAACGAGTAGATATCGGACTAGAGAAGACTTTAGAACCAGTGACAGTGAACGATGATTTATTTAAGAAGCTTAAGCTAAATCCTATTTACTTCGACTTTGACAAATCTAATATTCGCCCAGATGCAGCGGCAGAGCTAATCAAAGTAGTAGAGGTATTAAAAGAATACCCAACGATGAAGATAGATGTTCGCTCACATACTGACAGTAGAGGAAATGATGACTACAACCTTAAGTTATCAGATCGCAGAGCTAAGTCTACAGTAGAGTGGATGGTGAATCAAGGCATTGAGAGAAGTAGAATTACAGGAGAAGGATATGGAGAGACACAGCTACAGAATAAGTGTAGCAATGGAGTGCCATGTTCTGTAGAGGAACATCAGTTAAATAGACGTAGCGAGTTTATAATTATCGAACTCTAGACTTTTTAAAATATCAATTTTTGAATACGTAGTTTAATAAAACAACAAATCAATTTTTTTTTTCGACCGATCCCCACTGTTGGATCTAAAACAACAGTATTAGCCTAAGAAGCTCCCTGTGAAGGGAGCTTTTTTATTTAATAAACTATTATCAAAAAATTAAAATACATCAAGTGTATATTATGGTTATAATGATTAAGGAAAAATAATATACATCTAAAGAATTAGGAAATAAACTTTAGGACATGAAATAGAACATGTTTTTGTTAGTATATCTGTGAAGAGAATCTCTAAAAAATCAAACATATTTATCAATAAAGATCCAAGGAAGCCTACATATTAGTTTTAATTAGGTATGCCTAGTAAAATTAATAGGCCATAATTATCTCATTGTGAGAATATTGCAACCACTATAAATTCTAAAAACAGGACAAATCACAGTTGTTAAAAATATTAACATTTAGGCTTTTTTTAGCGTATCTAAGCACGTGGTAAAGCTAGTGACAGCAAGGCTTTCGGAAAGGTTGTTTGGACGTTGTTCGGAAGTTCTTTGCAAAGTGTTCGGAAAAAGGGTGTGTTTTCCGAACACCTTCCGAACAAACCACAACGGAGACCGCATGAATACTCGATTCGCAGTGAATTTACGATGTTAAAAAACTTGTTAAAATTTTAAAGTTGAGATTTTGAAAGCTGTGATTTGTGCTTTCTTTTTGGTGAGATGTACCAGACTTTGAATAGAAGAATATTCTCAATAATAGCCATTGAGTCAAAGCCTTTACTGTAGGCAAAGGTAGTAAAAAAACAGATAGGACAAAAGAGGGTGTAGGAGGTAGAATTGGTATTATACTGGTCATGAACGTCTTACTAATATTCAAAACAACAAGCCTTATATTGAAGAAAAATACGTGTTTTGTGTTGGGAATAGAGAGTATGACGAAGAATATGAAAAGCCTATAAAAGAGTCTAAGGTTGTTTATTATCCTTTGTCTAAATTAAGAAATTATGGTATAAAGAGAGTTGTGTCAGATTTTTTGATGCGCGCTGAAGAGTATGATTTAGATGGGTACTTTATTCATTTAGATGTGGATGTCCTAAACGATAAGATAATGCCTGTGGTAGACTGTATACAAGAAGACGGGTTGATATATAGGGAGTTAAAAGAAATACTTAAACCTTTGGTTCAGGATAAAAGATGTGTGGGATTGGAGATCGCGATACTTGATCCAGACTTAGATCCTTTAGGTGTTTATACTAATGAGTTTATTGAGAATGTAAGAGATATTATAGAAACGTTTCTTTAAGAAAGGGGGGCTGTTATTTTATTAGTTTAAGTAACTCTTTAATCTCACTATCACTTATTGAGTCGTATTCACTTTTGTCATAAATAGAAAGCAAATAGATATTATCATTTTCGATTACAAGATGTGTAATAACTCTAGCTCCGCCACTTTTACCTTTACCTTTAGACTTTATAGCTATGCGTACTTTATAACAATTATTAGCTATTGCAGTTCCGAGCATGGGATTTTGTTGTAATTCTTCAATTAAAAGAGAAAGGTCTTCTTTCAATGAATGGTATTTCTTTCCAAGCTTTTTAGCTTCTTTTAGAAACTTAGGAGTTGCTATAATATTATAACTCATCCAATAAATCTTTTGCAGAAATCCCTTTAAGTTTTCCCTCTTTTATTAAATTAAGTTCTGTTACAGCTTGTTTTAAATTTGTTTTAATATCTTCTTTTGAATCTGTGTCCTCAGTATTTTGTCTTGTAATTTTTATTTTTAAAGCCTTAGCAAAAGCCTTAAGAGCTTTAGCTTCTTCAGGTGTAGAAGGCTCTACGATATATACATCATTAGTTATCATGGCTTAATGTTTTAAAAATTATACTATTAGTTATTTATGTGAATTCTTTTAAGAAGAAAAGTCACTAACGGATCTTTAATTTTGACTCAACTATTTTTATAGTAAAAAATCAAATTTATAATATTAAATATACAGACAAAATTACAAATTTGGCTGTAAAAAAACTAATTTATGATTTGCCTCTATCCTTATTAATATCTAGAAATAAATACTATACATTTTAAGTGATTTAAAAAAAATAGTATTTAGAATAACTTTAAAACACAAGCATTTTCTTGCTCTACTATTAAATCGTTAAAAAAACATATTAGCACGCATATTTCAAATATTTATACTTTATTTTGTATAGCATAAATAATATAAAATGGAAAACATAACAACAGAGCATTACGATATTTTATTCGGACAAGAAGCATACGAGCATTTAGGTTCATATTTAAATAACAATGGTTATAGTAAGCTTTTTATCTTGACGGATTCTAATTGTTATGAACACTGTTTGCCTTATTTCTTAAGTAACTTGCCTACAGATGTGCCCTTCGAAATAATAGAGGTAGAAGCAGGTGAGGAGAATAAAGTATTAGATACTTGTGCTGGTGTGATCCAGACTATGTTAGAACTAGGAGGAGATCGCAAGAGTATCATTATCACTGTAGGAGGTGGGGTGATTACAGATATGGGAGGTTTTATCGCTTCTATATTTATGCGTGGAATAGACTTTATCAACATTCCTACTTCATTATTAGCCATGGTAGATGCTTCTGTGGGAGGAAAGACTGGAGTGGACTTAAATGGTATCAAGAACTGTATAGGTGCATTCGCTATGCCTAAGATGCTGATCATCGATGTAAATTACTTAGAAACTTTAGAGGCTAGACAAATTAAGGCTGGATATGCTGAAATGTTAAAGCACGGCTTGATATTTGATGCCAAATATTATGCGTATCTTAAGGATATTGCGAATGTTGATTTTAATGATTTAGAAACGCTTATTCATCATTCAGTAACCATTAAGAATACTGTGGTGACACAGGATCCTAAAGAACATGGTCTTCGCAAGATTTTAAACTTTGGACATACGGTAGGTCATGCTGTAGAGAGTTATTACTTAATGAATGAAGAAAAAGAGACGTTACTTCATGGAGAAGCTGTTGCACTAGGTATGGTAGCGGAGGCTTATATTTCTAAAGAATTGGGATATTTAACAGAGGTAGAATATTTAGATATAAAAGAAACAATACATACAATATATGGCGTTGTAGAACTATCAAGTGAAGACATCGAAAACTCGTTAGAGTGGTTGAAGTTTGATAAAAAGAACTACGGTGGTAATATACGTTGTGTATTATTAGATAAAATAGGCTCTGCTATCTATGATATAGAAGTAAGCAAAGAGTTAGTAGTAAAGGGGTTAGAGGCTTATTTGAATTAAGGTTCAAAAACAATTAGTTTTTCCTTTTTCATTCCAATATTTTGTTACATTTGCGGTCGTGAAAATAGATGTTTTATATATTAGATTCTGTGTGTCTGCAAGGCACAAAGTAAGGCGTTTTGTCATCAGACAAAAGGCCAATTATGTATATGGCATTATCAAGTATTCTAAGGAGGCTCTTAATTCGTTTAGATTCAGAGATAAGTTGCCAATAGTATTTGCCAATATTCGAGTTTGAAAATCAATGTAGTTTAATTTTGATTGTTTTTATGAAGGCATAACTATCTAGTCCGATAATAATTGACTAATTTAGATGCAAGACAATCAAGTTAATTGAGAAAGAATTTTTTTAACCATTATTAAAAGAAAAAGACATGAACACAAAATATGTTGACTTAATCAACCAAACTTTTTATTTTCCTCAAGAAGAATTCAAATTAAACAAAGATAATCTTCAATTTCACAATATTGATTTAATGGGGTTAGTTGAAAAATACGGAACACCATTAAAATTCACTTACTTACCTAAAATCTCTGAGAACATTAGCAATGTAAAGACTATCTTTAGAAAAGCGATGGAAAAGAATAAGTACAAAGCAAACTATTACTACTGCTACTGTACTAAAAGTTCTCACTTCTCTTATGTACTTAATGAAGCATTCAAGAATGATATCCATGTGGAGACATCTTCTGCTTTTGATGTAAACATTGTAGAGAATTTATTAGAGACTGGTAAGATCAACAAAGATACATTTGTATTATGTAACGGATTTAAACGTGCGCAATACATTGATAATATCGCAAATCTAATCAATAATAAACACGAGAATACTATTCCTATTATTGATAACTATGAGGAGCTTGATCTATTACAAGAACAAATCAACAAGAAGTTTAAAATCGGTATTCGTATTGCTTCTGAGGAATCTCCAAAGTTTGAATTCTATACTTCACGTTTAGGAATAGGGTATAAGAGTATCTTACCATTCTACAGAAAACAAATTGCTGAAAATCCTAAGGTAGAACTTAAGATGCTTCACTTCTTCATCAATACAGGTATTAGAGATACTGCGTATTACTGGAATGAATTAGTAAAATGTTTGAAAGTTTATATCACTTTAAAGAAAGAATGTCCTACATTAGATAGTTTAAATATCGGAGGAGGATTCCCTATTAAAGATTCATTAGCTTTTGAATTTGATTACCAATATATGGTAGACGAAATCATCAATCAAATCAAGATAGTATGTGAGGAAGCTGAAGTGGATGTACCTAATATCTTTACAGAATTCGGTTCATATACTGTAGGTGAGAGTGGAGGAGCTATCTATGAAATCTTATACCAAAAGCAACAAAATGATAGAGAGAAATGGAATATGATCGATTCATCATTCATTACTACTCTACCAGATTCTTGGGCTATCAATAAACGTTTTATCATGTTGCCTATCAATAGATGGAATGATACTTATGAGCGTATATTGTTAGGGGGATTGACTTGTGATAGTGATGATTACTATAACTCAGAGCAAAACTTAAACGCAATCTATTTGCCTAAGTTTAATAAAGAAAAACCTTTGTATATTGGGTTCTTTAATACAGGTGCTTATCAAGATCAGATCGGAGGATTTGGAGGTATTCACCACTGCTTAATTCCACAACCAAAACATATCTTAATAGATAAGGATGAGAATGGAATTATTGCTACAGAGTTATTCTCTGAACAACAGACTGCAGAGCAAGTATTAGATATCTTAGGATATAACAAATAAGAATTAAAAGAAATTATTAATATAAAAAGTAAAAATAAAATGAGTAAAGGACCAATTAGTCAGTTTATTGAGCATAACTATAGACACTTTAACGCTGCTGCGTTAGTGGATGCTGCAAAAGGATATGAAGCACACTTAGACGCTGGAGGAAAAATGTTAATCTCTATGGGTGGTGCGATGAGTACTGCTGAGTTAGGAATTTCTTTAGCAGAGATGATTCGTCAAGATAAAGTACAAATCATTTCTTGTACAGGAGCTAACTTAGAAGAGGACGTGATGAACTTGGTTGCTCACTCTCACTACAAAAGAGTACCAAATTATAGAGATTTGACTCCAGAGCAAGAGAGAGAGTTATTAGATAACCACTATAACCGTGTAACTGACACTTGTATTCCAGAAGAGGAAGCATTCCGTCGTTTACAAAAACACTTAGAAGACGTATGGCATGCAGCTGAAGCTGAAGGAAAACGTTATTTCCCACACGAATTCTTATACCAATTAGTTAACTCAGGTGTATTAGAGCAATACTACGAGATCGATCCTAAACATTCTTGGATTATCGCTGCGGCTGAGAAAAATATTCCAATTGTATGTCCAGGATGGGAAGATTCTACATGTGGTAATATCTTTACTTCAAACGTAATCAAAGGAAAATTAAATGTACACACTGTAAAAACAGGTATCGAGTACATGATCTACTTAACAGAGTGGTATAGAGCTAACTCAGGAGGACACGGAGTAGGATTCTTCCAAATCGGAGGAGGTATCTCTGGAGATTTCCCTATCTGTGTAGTTCCAATGATGTACCAAGACTTAGAGTGGGAAGATGTACCTTTCTGGTCATACTTCTGCCAAATCTCTGATTCTACTACATCTTATGGATCATATTCAGGAGCAGTTCCTAACGAAAAAATTACATGGGGTAAATTAGATATCGACACACCTAAGTTCATTGTTGAGTCAGATGCTACGATTGTTGCGCCATTAATTTTTGCATATATTCTTGGTAATTAATTTTTAATTTTTCGCAGTAAATAAATGTGATATTTTATTTGTAGTTTACAATTTAGCTATTACATTTGAAACTGAAATAAAGCAAGAACAAAGAATGAAAAGAGTAATTGTTGATTACGCAAAGTTAACGAACGAAATTTTGACATTATTGGTTGAAAAATTTCCTGACGGGTATGATGATGCAGACATTATACGTTTTAAAAACGTAAAGAACGAAACTGTAGAAGCAGTGGAAGTTAGAACTGAGGATACTATATACCTGGTAAAAGTAAGTACTAAGTTAGCAGATAGAATTGAAAACTTCGATGAGGATGAAGAGGATTTCGTAGAAGCTCCAGAAGATTCATTAGATGCACTAAAAGACTTAGAAATTGCTGACGATGAAGATTAACAAAATAATCTAAATATAGAAAAGCCACTCCTAGCGAGTGGCTTTTTTATTGTACTATATCCACTTTTCAACCTAGCTTAATAAACATCAATAATCTATGATCTAAAAGATGTTTTTTGTTTATGATTATCTAAAGCTTTCTATTCTTATAACTTTTATTATTCTAGATATGCTGTATTTGGTTTTTAATTTTATGTAAACTTCCTTAAAGACTATGAACTTCTATAATTTTCAATATATTTGCAAACGATTAAAAATTCACAATATATTTTAAAATATGAAAGCAGGTATAGTAGGATTGCCAAATGTAGGTAAATCAACATTATTCAATTGTTTATCTAATGCAAAGGCGCAGAGTGCTAACTTCCCATTTTGTACAATAGAACCGAATATTGGGGTTGTGAATGTACCAGATCCAAGATTGTCTAAATTAGAAGAGTTAGTAGTACCAGAGCGTGTATTACCTGCTACTGTTGAGATTGTAGATATTGCTGGGTTAGTAAAAGGAGCAAGTAAAGGAGAAGGTTTAGGAAACCAATTCTTAGGAAATATTAGAGAGTGTAATGCTATTATTCACGTTTTACGTTGTTTTGACAATGATAATATCATTCACGTAGATGGGAATGTAAATCCTATCAGAGATAAAGAAACTATCGATATCGAGTTACAGTTAAAAGATCTTGAAACTGTAGAGAAGAGATTAGAGAAAGTAAAAAAAGCAGCTAAGACTGGAAATAAAGAAGCTCAAGTAGAAGCTGATTTATTAGAAAGAATTAGAGTAACGCTATTAGAAGGTAAATCTGCTCGTGTAGTAGAGCCTAAAAATGTAGATGAGGAAGAGTTATTAGAAGACTTCCAATTAATCACTACAAAACCTGTATTATACGTATGTAACGTAGATGAGGGAGCTGCTGTATCAGGAAATGATTATGTAGTAAAAGTAAAAGAGCTAGTAAAAGACGAAAACGCAGAAGTAATCGTATTAGCTGTAGGAACTGAGGCTGACATTATGGAACTAGAGACTTTCGAAGAAAGACAAATGTTCTTAGAAGACTTGGGATTAGACGAGCCAGGTGTATCTAAATTAATTCGTTCAGCTTATAAATTATTAAACTTACAAACATACTTCACAGCTGGAGTAAAAGAAGTAAGAGCTTGGACTATTAAAGTTGGAGATACTGCTCCTAAAGCAGCTGGAGTAATCCACAGTGACTTCGAAAAAGGATTTATCCGTGCAGAAGTAATAGGATACGATGATTATGTAACTTATGGTTCTGAGGCTAAAGTAAAAGAAGCTGGAAAACTAAGAGTAGAAGGAAAAGAATATATCGTAAAAGATGGTGATGTAATGCACTTCCGTTTTAACGTGTAATCTATCAAATAGGAAAGAAAAAAGAGAAGCTAATTAGCTTCTCTTTTTTTTGCTACTATTTTTAGTAAAAGTAAATTAGGAATTGTTAAAATTTTATAGAATTTTGTAGTAGCAATAAGGTAATTAGTCTTATTGTTACATTTGACTTTAAAATCAGTGGTTTAGAAGTTAAATAGTCTTTAAGTTTAAAAAATATTAGTATCTTAATCTATTAATAATAGTCTAACTATGCAGAATAGTGGTTTTAAAAAAGTAATCTTATTGTTTAAACAATCCGTATTTGACTTCTTAGATGATAATGCTATGAAGTTTAGTGCAGCATTGTCTTATTATACCATTTTTGCTTTACCTCCCTTAATGTTATTGATTATATCTGCTAGTGGATTTATTTTTGAGGAACAAGAGGTAGCTAACTTCTTTTATGATCAATTAAGAGATCTAGTAGGTCCCAATACAACAACTGAGATACAGAATGCAATGAGTAATGTTCAGCTAAATAGAAAAAGTGGTTATATCACTACTATTATTGGTGTAGGTATTTTATTATTTAGTGCTTCAGGGGTTTTTGCAGAGATACAGAGCTCTATAAACTATATCTGGGGCTTAGCAGCCAAACCTGACAAAAGTATCGCTAGATTGGTTAAAAACAGGTTGCTTTCTTTCGCTATGATAGGATCTGTTGGATTTGTCTTATTAGTGAGTCTAATGATCAATTCAATTGTAAGTCTTCTGTATAGTTATTTAGGTAATTTCTTTGGCGAAGAGACACTTAGTTTAGTAAAATTACTTAATAATGCGGTGGTCTTTTTAATAATAACTATTCTATTTGTGCTTATCTTCATGACTTTACCTAATGGTAAGTTGAGATGGAAAGATGCCTTTATAGGAGCAGGTTTTACAGCTGTATTATTTATGATAGGGAAGTTCGGAATAGGTTGGTATTTAGGTAATACGGCCTCATCATCACTTTATGGAGCAGCTGGTTCTGTGACAGTTATGTTGATATGGGTATACTATTCGGCGATGATCCTCTATTTCGGTGCTGAGTTTACAAAAAATTATGCTATCTTATATGGCAGAAAAATAGTACCAGGGCCTTATTCCATTGAGATAGAGAAGAATGTTATCAAAAAGTCATCAGAGGATTAAATCCTAAAAAACTGTTATTTCACAATTTTTATTTTAAGCTAATTAGTAGTAAATTAGCGCAAATTCCTACGTTTTTATGCAAGATCAAAATCAATATACCGAAGATAATATTCGTTCGTTAGACTGGAAGGAACATATTCGTATGCGTCCTGGTATGTATATCGGAAAATTAGGAGATGGTTCTTCTCCTGACGATGGTATCTACATTCTAATTAAAGAGGTTATAGACAACAGTATAGATGAATTCGTGATGGGGACAGGTAAGACTATTGAGGTTACACTCAAAGATAAGCTTGTCACTGTACGTGATTACGGACGTGGTATTCCCTTAGGTAAAGTAGTAGATGTAGTATCTAAAATGAACACTGGGGGTAAATACGATTCTAAGGCATTCAAGAAATCAGTAGGTCTAAACGGGGTGGGTACCAAAGCAGTAAATGCTTTATCTAACTACTTCCGCGTAGAGTCTGTACGTGATGGACAATTAAAAGGGGCTGAATTCTCTGCTGGAGATTTAGTAACAGAAGAGGAATTAGTAGAAACTACGAGACGTAAAGGAACTAAAGTTTCTTTCATAGCTGATGAAGCCATCTTTAAGAACTATAAATACCGTAAAGAGTACATAGAGCGTATGCTAAAGAACTACTGTTATCTTAATAAAGGATTGACAGTAATGTTTAATGGCGAAAAATTCTTTTCTGAAAATGGGCTTAAAGACCTTCTTTTAGAAAATATTACTGAAGAAGATCAAGTATATCCGATTATTCACTTATCAGGTGATGATATCGAGGTAGCATTAACACATAGTAGAAGTCAATATTCTGAGGAATACTACTCTTTCGTAAACGGGCAGAATACTACTCAAGGGGGGACTCACTTAGCTGCATTTAGAGAGGCGTTAGTAAGAACACTTAAAGAGTTTTATAATAAAAACTTCGATGCTTCTGATATTAGAAAGTCTATCGTAGCTGCAGTAGCTGTAAAAGTAGAAGAGCCAGTATTTGAATCTCAAACGAAGACAAAGCTAGGATCTACTGATATGGGACCAGATCTACCTACGGTACGTACTTTTGTCAATGATTTTGTAAAAACACAGTTAGACAACTATTTACACAAAAATCCAGAGATAGCAGATGCACTATTAAAGAAAATACTACAAGCAGAAAAAGAGCGCAAAGAGTTATCTGGAATTAGAAAGATAGCTAAAGAGCGCGCTAAAAAAGCTAGTTTACACAATAGAAAACTAAGAGACTGTAGAGTTCACTTAACAGATATAAAGAATCCATTGTATTTAGACAGTACTTTGTTTATTACAGAGGGAGACTCTGCTTCTGGTTCTATTACCAAATCAAGAAATGTTAATACACAGGCTGTATTTAGTTTAAGAGGTAAGCCTCTGAACTCTTATGGAATGACGAAGAAAATCGTGTATGAGAATGAAGAGTTTAACTTACTACAGGCAGCATTAGATATAGAAGATGACTTTGAGAACTTAAGATATAACAATATCGTGATAGCTACTGATGCCGATGTGGATGGTATGCATATTCGATTGTTATTAATTACTTTCTTTTTACAGTTCTTCCCAGAATTAATTAAAGAAGGGCATTTATACATCTTGCAGACACCTTTATTTAGGGTGAGAAATAAGAAAGAAACTATTTACTGTTATAGTGAAGAAGAACGTATAAACGCTATTGAGAAATTAAAACCTAAACCAGAGATTACTCGATTCAAAGGGTTAGGAGAGATTTCTCCTGATGAATTCCAGTATTTTATAGGGGAAGATATACGATTAGATCCTGTAATGTTAGATAAGTCAATGTCTATAGATAAAATGTTAGAGTTCTATATGGGTAAAAATACTCCAGATAGACAAGAATTTATCATAGATAATCTTAAAGTAGAACTTGATGTTGTAGAATAATATTATGAGCCAAGAAGAGAATTTAGATCAAGAGTTAAACAATATAAATAATGAACATCCTATAGAAGATTTTTCTGATGTTCAAGAAGAAGTAACGGAGACTATCACTAAGGTAACTGGTATGTACAAGGACTGGTTCCTTGACTATGCTTCTTATGTTATCTTAGAACGTGCTGTACCTGCTATAGAAGACGGTTTTAAACCTGTTCAGCGACGTATTATGCACTCTATGAAAGAGTTGGATGATGGTCGTTATAACAAGGTAGCTAATATCGTAGGACATACTATGCAGTATCACCCTCACGGTGACGCGAGTATTGGTGATGCCTTGGTTCAGATAGGACAGAAGGATCTTCTTATTGATATGCAAGGTAACTGGGGTAATATCCTAACAGGGGATGGTGCGGCAGCTTCTCGTTATATTGAGGCACGTTTGAGCAAGTTCGCTTTAGAAGTATTATATTCTCCTAAAATAACAAGCTGGCAGGCATCATATGATGGTAGAAAGAATGAACCTATTAATCTACCTGTAAAATTCCCTTTATTATTGGCTCAAGGAGGTGAAGGTATTGCAGTAGGTCTATCTACCAAGATACTTCCACACAACTTTAATGAGTTAATAGATGCATCTATTAAAATCTTAAAAGGAAAACCTTTTACTATTTACCCAGATTTCCCGACAGAAGGAATTGCTGATGTGTCTAATTATAATGATGGGGCTCGTGGAGGGCGTGTTCGTGTACGTGCTAAAATAGCACCCTTAGATAAGAATACTTTAATTATTACGGAGATTCCTTTTTCTACTACTACTACCAGCTTAATAGATAGTATTTTAAAAGCGAATGAGAAGGGTAAAATTAAGATTAAGAAAATAGAAGATAATACTGCAGCACAAGTTGAAATATTAATTCACTTACCTGCAGGAACTTCTCCAGATAAAACAATAGATGCATTATATGCTTTTACAGCATGTGAGACATCTATAGCACCATTAGGTTGTGTTATCCAGAATAATAAACCTCTGTTTACAGGAGTTTCGGAGATGCTTAAGAATTCTACTCACCAGACAGTAGAATTATTAAGAAGAGAATTAGAAATAGAGCTTAATGAATTAGAAGAGAAGTGGCACTTCCTTTCTCTTGAAAGAATCTTTATTGAGAATCGTATTTACCGTGCGATTGAGGAAGAAGAAACTTGGGAAGGAGTATTAACAGCTATTGATGAAGGATTAAAGCCTTTTGTTGTTAACCTAAAACGTGCTATCACTCAAGAAGATATCATTAGATTAACAGAGATACGTATTAAGCGTATTTCTCGTTTTGATATTGATAAAGCAAATCAAAATATCGAAGCTCTTGAAGGTGAAATAGAAGCTGTAAAATACAATTTAGAACACTTAATAGATTTCGCTATAAAATACTTTACTACTCTTAAAGAGAAATATGGTAAAGGTAAAGAGCGTCTTACAGAATTAAGAAGCTTTGATACCATTGAGGCAACTAAGGTAGTTCTTAGAAATACTAAACTTTATGTAAATAGAGAGGAAGGTTTCTTTGGTACTGGTCTTCGAAAAGATGAGTATGTATGTGACTGTTCTGATATAGATGATGTTATTGTATTCTTAAGAGATGGATCTATGATGGTATCTCGCGTAGACGAGAAGAAATTCGTCGGAAAGGATATTATACACATTGCTGTTTGGGATAAAAACGATAAGCGTACTATCTATAATTTGATTTATAGAGATGGTAAGTCAGGATCTTCTTATATCAAACGTTTTAATGTAACAGGAGTAACTCGTGACAAGATGTATCCTCTGACACAAGATAAACCTGGTTCACAAGTACTTTATTTCTCTGCAAATCCCAATGGAGAAGCAGAAGTAGTTACTATCTTATTAAGACAGTTGACTAATGTTAAGAAACTGAAGTTTGACTTGGACTTCGCAGAATTATTAATTAAAGGAAGAGCTGCAAAAGGTAACGTGGTTACTAAATATGCAATTAAAAAGATAGAATTAAAAGAAAAAGGTATTTCTACGTTACGTCCTCGCAAAATATGGTTTGATGAAACTGTTAAAAGATTAAATGTAGATGGTAGAGGAGAGTTACTAGGTGAATTTAAGCCTGAAGACCGTTTATTGATTATAAATCAGAGTGGTAAAGTAAAAACTATTGTTCCTGAACTAACAACTCACTTTGAGGAAGATATGATAGTTCTTGAAAAATGGAAAGAAAACAAACCTATTTCTGCTTTATATTTTGATGGGGAAAAAGCTCGTTACTACTTAAAACGCTTTATTATTGAAAACGAAAATAGAGAAGAGTTATTTATTACAGAGCACCCTAATTCAAGATTAGAAATAATATCAACTGATTTTAGACCTGTGTTTGAAGTTGTATTCTCTAAAATAAAAGGAATACAAAAAGAAAACCAAACAATTGATGTAGAGCAATTTATAACTATTAAAGGAATTAAAGCTTTAGGTAATCAAGTGTCAATAGATAAAATAAAACAAGTTAATATTCTAGAGTCTTTACCTTATATTGAAGAGGAAGAAGAAGAGGAGGAGGAAGAGGAAATTATTTTGGGAGAAGGTCCAGATACTGAAATAGATGATGATGGGCAACAAACATTACTTTTTTAAATAATTTTCTTATGAATCATAAAGTTATTATTGCTAGTTTATGCTTCTTACAGATAGGGTTTGCTCAAGAAGGAGATGATCTTTTATTTGAAAAAGATAGAAGAGTCAAAGGGATTAGTGAGAGATGGGAGTTAGATCCTGAGACTAAAAATAAAACATTTACTATCACTCCTTATAAGCAGATGTATTTATTACCTGCTAGATGGTCTAGTCGTCCTAATGAGATGCCTACTAGCTTTAATAGTAATAATTCTGCTACAGAGCCAATTGACTATAACAAAACAGAGATAAGATTCCAGATAAGTTTCAAAACAAAAGTTGCTACTGGTTTAATTTTAGGAAAGGGAGATATCTGGTTAGGTTTTACCCAAACAGCTAATTGGCAAGCTTATAACGATAAAGAATCAAGACCATTTAGAGAGTTAAATTATGAACCTGAGATTATATTTAACTATCCTTTAAATTACGCTATTAACGAGTTTAAGTTTAAAATGGTAGGTGTTGGCTTTAATCATCAGTCTAATGGTAAGAGTTTGCCTTATTCTAGAAGTTGGAATAGAATCACGATGCATGTAGCTGCTGAATACAAGAACTGGACTTTTCTTGCTAAACCATGGATTAGATTACCAGAAAAAAGAAAGTCAGATGATAATCCAAGAATATCTGATTATATAGGAAGAGCTGAGTTCACTATAGGCTATAGAGAAAAGAATGGACAGCTTTTTACTTTAATGCTTAGAAATAATTTAAAGTTTAATAATCATTATAAGAGCTTTGCTGAGTTTACTTGGGCATATCCAATAAAGAATAATCTAAAAGCATTTTTAGTTGTTAATAGAGGATATGGAGAAACAATGATAGATTATAATTGGAAACAAACCAATATAGGATTAGGGATTTCCCTTATTGAATGGTTATAAAAAAGGAGGAAAACATTTAACTGTTTTCCTCCTTTTTTAGTTGAGCTGACTATAAATCAGTAATGCTATTGAAACAACAGCTAATGATAGCCCAATAATATTAAGCTTAGATAACTTTTCTTTAAAAGCAAAATAACCTATAAGCGTACCTAAAAGAATAACTCCATAATTCATTCCTGCAAAAACTACTGTAGGATTATCTGAAAAAGCTTTATGTGCATTTAAGTAGAAGTAGATATTCATAAAGTTTAATAAACCTACTAAACTTCCAAATAGTAAAGTCCTTGTATTTACTTTAAAATTAATTCTTTTAATAAGTAAGTAAGCACTATAAGAAATTAAAGAAAGAATTAGAGAACAAGAAAATATGTAAAATAGAGTAGAAGTGTAGGGTATTGAACTATATAAAGCGACTTGCTTAAAACATACATCTATTACTCCAAAACCAATAAAAACAAAAAGTAAATAAAAATAATTGTTTTTGCTCTTTACTTCATTATTATCGTTTTTATTTAAGATCAAACCTATAGAGATAAACCCTATTAATAAGGCAAGATATTTTAAATTAGAAATATTTTCTTTAAAAATAAAGACTGATGCTAATATTGGAATAAACAAAGACATTCTTTGAGCGATATCCGTTTTAATAATCCCAGTATTCTTAATACTAAAATATTGTACTATAAATATAGTTGGCAACAAAATTCCCAAGCCCACAATAAGAAATATTGGAAATTCAGTAATAGATACAGTTGAGGGTTTAAAAATGAAGAATGATAGAAGTACTGTAGTAATATAGTTTAAGATAATTATCTGAAATATATTAGTTTTTTCTTTTTTTAAAAGCTTAAACAGAACTCCAACAGAAATACTACTTAAAATACTAAGTATAAGATAGAGCATTAGATGTAATTTATAATTGATACAAATATACTTTATAATAACTTAGAATAGGAAGTAGAATTAACATTAAAATAATCTATTTTACATAATATGTATTATACAAATACAGTATCTAATATAGATATAACTAATAGCTAAGTATATCTAATTGTTCTTATATTGTTTAAAATTTATTAATTTTGTACAAAATATTATAGTATATTTAATATTTTAAGTTTTGATAACTTTTATAAGTAATATGAAAAAGATACCTAGATATAATAGTTGTGATCTATTAGACCAAAATAATGTTTTAAAAGATTGTGTGATTTTTGACTTGCATCGAATTATTCAAATGAGGAATAATGTTGTTTCAATTGCACACCAACATGCTTTTTATCAAATACTACTTATAACCAATGGTACAGGAATTCATCATATAGATAATCAAACTTATTCTGTAACTAAAGGTGATATTTTCTTTTTGGCTCCAGGGCAAGTTCACAGATGGGATTTTAATGAAACAACTCAAGGGTTTATTATTAATTTTACAGCAGACTTCTTTTCATCCTTTCTATTAAATAAAGACTTTATTCAGTTATTACCTTTTTTTGAGTATAACTCTGAGCATACTAAACTTAATATCTTAAAACAATACTCAACTATAGTTAACATATTTGACAAAATAACTTTTGAATTTCAAATAAAAGAAAGTATTGATCTTAATCTAATTCGCATATACATCCTTGAATTATTGCTTCTAATAAAGAAGCAAGTAAATGAAGAATACAATTTTTCATATACACAGTTACAGCCTACTAACCTTATCAAACAATTTGAACACTTAGTTGAGAAAAACTTCTATGAACTCAGGTTCCCTAAAGAATATGCTAAGCTATTATACGTTACTCCTAACTATCTAAATGCGATATGTCAAAAGATTAAAGGGCAGTCTGCAGGCGAAATTATAAGAAGTCGTATTTTATTAGAAAGTAAAAGACTACTAGTTAATACTAACCTATCTGCTGGAGAAATAGCATATAAACTAAGTTTTAAAGACAATTCCTATTTCTCAAGATTTTTCAAAAAATATGTAGGAGTATCACCTGATGAATATAGAAAATCATAATAGCTTATAAATGAACAAAAAAATAGCAACAAATATATTTGTTGCTATTTTTTTGTTTTTTAATTATCTAAGATTGAATGATCCCATTGAATTTGATCATCATACCATAATGCCCCATTTTTAACTACTAGTGGAGCGTTTATATTATTTATATAAAGTGATCCTGTTCCTAGTCCTTGAGGCATATTAGACTCAAGTGTATAAGTCCATTGAGCTATAGCATTAAGACCGATATTACTTTCTAATGCAGAAGTTATCCACCAACCAATATTTCTTTCTTTAGCTAATTTTATCCATTCGAGACTACCTTTAAACCCTCCTACTAGACTTGGCTTTAAGATAATGTATTGAGGCATAATTTTATCTAAAAGAGCTGCCTTATCAGTATAACTAGTAACGCCTATTAATTCTTCATCTAAAGCTATAGGAAGCGGAGTTATTTTACATAACTCTTCCATTTGATATTCTTGATGTTGTTTTATAGGTTGCTCTATACTGTGAAGATTTAATGTACTTAACTGTTCTAGTTTAAATAGAGCCTCTTCAGGATGAAAGCCTCCATTAGCATCTACTCTTAACTCTATTTGTTCTGCAGAGAAATGTTTTCTTATATACTGAAGTAAACCAAGCTCTTTATCAAAATCAATAGCGCCAATCTTTAACTTAACACAATTAAAGCCTTCTTTTAGTTTTTCATCTATCTGTTCTTTCATGAAGGCCTCCTCTCCCATCCATACTAAACCATTAATGGCTATAGCATCTTTATGCTCTGTAAAATCAGAAGGAAATAAGATAAAAGGATTCTTACTTTCTAAAGAAAGAAAAGCTTGTTCTACACCAAACTGTATAGACGGCCAGTCTCTTAGTTCTTCCCAAAGTTTCTCCTTACCTAAGTGAATGTTTTTTACTGTCCACTGTAGCTTTTCTTCATAATCAGGTCTATCATCAAAACTAAGAGAGCGCAGTATACCGCACTCTCCTATTCCTATCTTATTATTATCTTCTAATATAATATACCAAGTTTCTTTCTCTGTAAGAATTCCTCTAGAGGTACCAGAAGGTCTCTTGAATATTAAATTATGTCTTTTATATCTAGCAATCATAACTATAAAGTCAAGCTTTCTCCAATATTTAAAAGCATTAGGTCTTTTCCTTTCTCAAAGAACTTACGTTTAGCTTCTTCATGATCTATCTCTATATAACCAAATGTATCAAAGTGATATCCTAAGACTTTATCACATTTAACAAAGTCTGAAGCGATAACAGCCTCATCTATATCCATAGTGAAGTTACTTCCTATTGGCAAAATAGCCAAGTCTAGATTCGTAAACATAGGTATTAACTTCATATCCATAGTAAGAGATGTATCACCAGCTATATAGATATTCTTATTTTTACTTTCTATTACGAACCCACCAGGTTGTCCTCCATAACTTCCATCAGGAAAAGAACTTGAGTGGATAGCTGGAGTATATTTTAATTTTCCAAAGTCAAACATCCATGACCCACCATGGTTCATAGGGTGAGCCTGAAAACCTTTTGCTTCATAATGTCCTGCTATTTCTGCATTAGATACTATAACTGCCTCTGGATTATTCTTAGCTATACGCTCTACATCAGCTATGTGATCTCCATGAGCATGAGTGATAAGAATATAGTCTACTTTTATAGCATCTACATCTATTCCTTTAGCGGCAGGTAGTGGGTTCCCTGATATAAAAGGATCCACTATGATATTAATATCTTCTATTTTAATACCTAAACAGGCATGTCCATAATACGTAATTTCCATAATTCTAATTTTTAAAGTATTAAAGCTATTGAAAATAATACAGAAAGTAAAAAAGTACTTAATGCTACTATTTTCATTTGTGAATCTAATTCTCTAGGTTCTCTGTTTTTCTTTACAAAAATTAAGTGTTTTAATAAAGGAATATAAGCGATTACAAAGAAATATTTTACTATTGAGAAATTAGCATGTATTCCATAAACGATGAAAGCTATTAAAGCAAACAGAACAATAAAATAATGATACTGTTTAGCGCCCTGTCTACCTAACTTTACAGCTAATGTGTTTTTACCAACTAATTTGTCAGATTCTAAATCTCGCATATTATTAATATTTAATACAGCTATACTTAGATTTCCTACAGCTATAGCAGGTAAGATTACCCAATAATCAAATACTTGACCATATAGATAGAAAGATCCCAACACACTCACTAAACCAAAGAAGATAAACACAAATAAATCTCCTAATCCTTTATATCCGTATGCTCCTGATCCTACTGTATATTTAATAGCTGCTGCTACACAGGCTACTCCTAAAACAAAGAAGAATATAGAAGTGAAAAAATTATCCTTACCAAAGGAAATATAAATTAGAACCAAAGCAGAAATAAGCGATAATAACGAAGTAATGATTACTCCTTTTTTCATTTCCTTAGGAGTGATTAAACCGCTCTGTAAAGCTCTCTGTGGGCCTATACGAGTTTCATTATCTGTCCCTTTTACTCCATCTCCATAATCATTTGCAAAATTTGATAAAATCTGTAGTAATAATGTAGTAAGTATTGCAAAAGAAAAAATACTTATAAAAGAAGTATTAGTAGAAAAATATGGGTATGCACATGCACTACCAACGATTATTCCAGAAACAGAAAGAGGTAAAGTACGCAATCTTGCAGCACTTACCCAAGCTTTAATTTTTATCATCGATATATTTAGGTAATACTAAAAGTTATTACTTCTAGCAAGGTATTAAAAAGCCAAAATTAAATAGAATTTATGAGATACGATAACGTTTGTACAAGTCTATCTACTAATATTTATACGATAAGTTAGCCAATCAGTTTAAGTTTTAAATACTTATGTGGTTTGACAAAGGTATAATATAAAGCATAAAGTGGATTAGCTCCTTTTACAGAGAAAGTCAAAGTTTGATCTTCTGCTATTTCAAAAATAATAGCATTAGATGTATTCCAGTCTATTTTGGTACTAAGAATATGTTTGCCTTCTGAGATATCAAAAGTCATTTCTGTTCCATTAGCTATAGACCCTATTTTCTCTCCATCTAAGAAAATAGTATAATTTCTAAATCGCTCTACAAATGCTTTTTTTCTTCTTAATATTAATTTTGCCATTTTCTACTGTCTCCTGGTTTGTAGTAAAGTTAAAAGTTATTCAAGAATTAAGGGTATAAAGTCAGAAGTTATTTAAAAACTTTTTAGAACAGTATTCTGCCCTATTTATTTTCTTTTAAATTCCTTTATTCTACCCCATAACAATAAGTTATAACCATTTATTATTATTTGTAACTTATTTATTTCCAGCATATATTACATATTATGTAAAGTAATAATTTAAGTAAATATGAAGCCTTGAATCTAGTTTATAGGATTGCTAATATAGAGGATTTGAATAAGATAAGAGAGTAGAATTAGCTGATAAACACTTCTTTTTTTTAATAAGAATGAGGTTCTTTAGAAAAAAGAAATAGGTTTTTGATAAGTAAGTTAGGTACTTATAGATACTGATCTAATAACTATCTAAATAAAGTTTCTTCGGAGAGTCATTGGGCACTCTTTGGGGGTTCTTCGGAAAAAAGGCCTCTGTTCCGAACAAACACTGAACTTTACCGAATACCTTCCGAACAAAGAGGATATTGAAATACATTATATTGCTAAAAATCAATTAGTTATATTTTTTAAAATGCCCTTTTTAGGAAAAAAGTGGAAGTTTTTGGACTTTTTAGGAAAAGAATACCAAAATATACCCTATAGACTTCATCCTTGTTTAAATTTTAGTATACTTCCCTCCTTAGCTTATATAAAAAAGCCATCCAAATATTTGGATGGCTTCTATATCTCTAGAGTTTATTAGATATAAACTACTATGGAATCCATTTTTTAGGGAAGTTAGGCTTTCTCTTTTCTAAGAATGCATTTCTTCCTTCTATAGCTTCATCAGTCATATAAGCTAGACGAGTTGCCTCACCTGCGAATACCTGTTGACCTACCATTCCATCGTCTGTTAAGTTCATCGCGAACTTAAGCATCTTGATAGAGGTAGGTGATTTAGCCAATACCTCTTGTGCCCATTCATAAGCAGTATCTTCTAATTCTGCATGAGGAATGACAGCATTTACCATTCCCATTTCGAAAGCTTCTTGAGCAGAATAGTTTCTACCTAAGAAGAAGATCTCTCTTGCTTTTTTCTGACCCACCATTTTAGCTAAATATGCAGAACCATATCCACCATCAAAACTTGTTACATCAGCATCAGTTTGTTTAAAGATAGCGTGTTCTTTACTCGCTAGAGTCATATCACATACTACATGTAAGCTATGCCCTCCTCCTACAGCCCATCCTGGAACTACAGCGATTACTACCTTAGGCATAAATCTGATAAGACGTTGTACTTCTAAGATATTTAGACGATGCATACCATCATCTCCTACATATCCTTGATGCCCTCTAGCCTTTTGATCTCCTCCACTACAGAACGAATAAACTCCATCTTTAGGTGATGGCCCTTCTGCAGATAATAATACTACTCCGATAGATGTATCTTCTTGTGCATCATAGAATGCACGATATAGTTCACTAGTTGTTTTTGGTCTAAAAGCATTGCGAACCTCCGGTCTATTAAAAGCAATACGAGCTACTCCATCACACTTTTTGTATGTAATATCCTCAAACTCGATAGCTGTTTCCCATTGAATCTTACTCATAATGTTTTTTAATTTAGGGTAAAAATAACCTATTTTTTGCATTATATTGCCATTCCAAAACATTATAATCCATGAAAAAAACACTATTATCCCTATCTGTCCTATTTTTAGGATTAGGAGTACATGCCCAAAAGTATGATTTTCAAAACATTGTAGATATTCAAGGTACACCTGTTATCAGTCAAGGAAAAACAGGAACTTGCTGGAGCTTTAGTACTTCTTCATTCTTAGAATCTGAAATAATTAGAAAAACGAACAAACACATTGATCTTTCTGAGATGTATAACGTTAGAAATACATACCCTAAAAAAATAGAAAACTACATTCTAAGACAAGGTAAAACTCAATTCGGTGAAGGTGGTTTAGCTCACGATGTGATTAACAGTATGAGAGATTATGGATTAGTTCCTGTAGAAGCGTATTCTGGGCTAGTAGGACAAGAAACCTATGATCATAAAGAACTGTTTAAGGTATTAAAGAGTCTAATAGATGCTTTTGCTAAGAGTGACGCTCCTATTTCTAGTAATTGGAAAGAACTAACTGAGCACGTATTAGATATGTATATGGGAAGTAATATTAAAGAGTTTACTTATCAAGGCAAAAAATATACTCCTGAGAGTTTCTTGAAAATGACTACCCTTAATCCTGATGATTATGTAACAATTTCTTCTTTCCAAAATAAAAAGAATTATTCTTCGTTTATTCTTAATATTCCAGATAATTTCTCTAATGGTAGTATGTATAATCTTCCACTAGATGAGTATATTGCTAATATTGATTACGCTTTAGATAATGGTTATACACTTTCTTTAGATTGTGATGTATCTGAGAAGACTTTTTCTGGTAAATATGGAATTGCTTTTATTCCCAATGACAATGCTGATACAGAAAAAGGTTTAACGGAGATTATTAAAGAGAAAGACATTACTGCTGATTACAGATTACAAGAGTTTTATAACTTTAATACCCAAGATGATCACCTCATGCACATCGTAGGTAAAGTAAAGGATCAAAAAGGAAATATTTACTATAAAGTAAAAAATTCATGGGGGCCAAATAGTGATCGTGTAGGAAATGATGGTTATATTTACATGAGTATTCCATACATGAAATTAAAGTCTATTTCAGTGCTTTTACACAAAGATGGATTACTTAAAAAAACGAAAGAACAATTGAGAATACAGTAGTTATAAGATATTAAAATAAGACCAGTTATAAAATCACTCTAACTGGTCTTTTACTTAGAAGAACGAATGATTAATAAAAGATATTTTGCAATAACAATAATGGCGGCATTATCTCTATATGCATGCCAAGAGAATAAAGAATTAGCTACAAATATTCCTATCATAAAAGAACATAATGTACGTGTGGATAACCCTTATAAAGTGGAGTTTCCAGAAGTTACTACAGATTATATTTTAGAGAAGGCTCATATTATAGAGAATTTTTATAACGATAATATTAATAAAAACGGATATACAGGTAGTTTCCTAGTGGCTAAGAATGGTCAGGTTATTTATGAGAACTATTCTGGAGTATCAGATAGAAGTGGTAACGACTCTATAGGAAGCGAGACCTCTATGCATGTTGCTTCTGTTGGTAAGGTTATCACAGCCGTTACTATTCTAAGATTAGTAGACAGTGGTAGATTAGACCTTAACCAGAGCGTATCTGAGATTATAGAAGGATTTCCTTATCCTGAGATAACGGTAAGAACCTTGTTAAGTCACAGAAGTGGTTTGGGGTATTATGGATATTATAAGAATATCTGGGATAATAAAACCACTGTTACAAATGAAGATGTAATAAAAGTAATTAATAAAAAGAGAGTATCACTAGACTTCACTCCTAATACTCGATTTACGTATAGTAATACTAACTATGTATTATTAGCGTCTATTGTAGAGAGAATCACTCAGAAGACATTTAGAGAAGCTGTAAGAGAGTTAATCTTTGATCCGTTAGAGATGAACCACAGTTTTGTATTTGATGATCTAACGAGAAAAAATGAAGTAACACAATCTTTCTCTGGAGGGAAAAAACTAATGAGATGGGACTATATGGATGGAACTTATGGAGACAAAAACATCTATACCACTCCTAGAGATTTTCTGAAGTTTGATACTGCTTTATATTCTGATAATTTCCTAAGTGCTGATCTTAAACAAGAAATGTTTAAAGGATATAGCTTTGAGAAAAAAGGAAATAGAAATTATGGGTTAGGAATAAGATTATTAGAGATGGACAATGGCGATATGTATACGTATCACAATGGCTGGTGGAGAGGAAATACTTCTTCATATATAAGACTAGCTAAAGATAATGTATGTATCATCTTGTTCTCTAATAAATATTCTACATTGACCTATAAGACTATTCATTTATCTCATCATTTTGGAGATTACCCCGTAGGAGATATGGAACTCTAAAAATATAGATTATGAAAAAAGCGAACATTATTTTCGGTACAGATTATGCTATTTGCCAAGCTCCTATGTTAGGAGTAGCTACGCCAGAGATGGTAGCAGCAGTAAGTAACTCAGGTTGTATAGGTACACTTCCATTAGGTGGCTTCCCTCCTGGCTTAAGCAGAGAGTTAATCAAAAAAACGCAGTCTTTAACAGACAAGCCTTTTATCGTTAATATGTTTCTTAATCCTATAGTTGATATTGATCAAAGAGAGATTGATGATATGCAACATACATTAAGTGAGATAGGCAAGGAAATAGGATATTCTCATACTACAATTACCGACTTTGATCAAGAGACGTATCAAGGTAATCTAGAAGTAGTAAAAGAACTAGGCCTTCCCTATCTTGCTTTTACTTTTGGCTGTTTTACAGATCAAGAGATAAAAGAACTACACGACCTAGATATATATTTAATAGGTACAGCCACTACAGTAGAAGAAGCTATTTATTTAGATAACAAGGGTATCGATGCTATTATTCTTCAAGGTATCGAAGCAGGAGGTCATAGAGGTACTTTTCTGAAAGATTCTTTAGAAGATAACCTCCCATTAGAAGAATTGTTTAATAGCGTATTACCTATCGTACAGAAACCTTTGTTTGTGGCAGGCGGCTTATACAATGGTACTATAGGCCGTGATTATCTAGATAAAGGTGCCGCTATGGTATGTTACGGTTCTTTATTTATTACAGCGGATGAAAGCACTGCTATGGATTATCAAAAAGATCTTTTACACAAAGGAGAGGCAGTTGAAACTGTTTTGACCAAGTCTTTTTCTGGTAAATTTGCTAGAGGTATTCTTAATAAATTTGTGAAAATGATAGATTTTAATAATAAAAACATACCTTTGTATCCTATTCAAAATATTTTAACACAAAAATTAAGAAGTTTTGCAAAACAAAAAAAATTTCATAATTTTAATTCTCTTTGGTGCGGAACTAATTCCCATTATGCCAGAAGAGATTCATCATCAAATATTATAAATAAATTGATTAAGGAAGTGTATGACTTATAGTTTTCAATATCGTTTTTTAAAGAATATAAACTTAGAGGAGCTTTTATCTGTTTTTAACAAGTCTTTTTCAGATTATACTGTCCCTATGAGATTAACATTGGAACAATTAAAAGACAAAATTAAAGCTGAGGGAATCGATTTAACAATTTCTGTAGGGGCTTTTTGTAATAAAGAATTAGTAGGATTTATTCTTCACGGTAAGAATAATGACTATCTATATAATGCTGGTACAGGAGTATTGCCTTCTTTTAGAGGTAATAATCTTACTACTAAGATGTATGATTATGCTATCCCTTTATTTAAGAGTTTTAATATGCGTAAAATTAACTTAGAAGTAATCAGTTCTAATGAGACTGCTTGTAAGTCATATCGCAAGATTGGTTTTAAAAAATGGAGAGTAGTTAATTCTATTAAGGGAATAACTAATGTTAAGAGCTCTAAGTTTGAAGAAATAGAAGGTTTGCAAATCAATAATTTACCATATTATGAGTACCTTATCTATTTTGCAGAGAAAGATATTATCCCTACATGGGAGAATAATGAGTTCTGCGTACACAACTTCGAGACTACCCTAATTATGCGCAAAGCAACTATTAATGGCACTACTACTGTAGGATATTTAATATATGACCAACGCATAAACAAGGTGCTTCAGGTATGGGTAAAAGAAGGATATAGACGTAAAGGAATAGCTTCTTATCTTATTAAAGAATTAATAGGTAATGATAGAAACTTCTATATCACAAATATAGATGGACAAAACTTTGGTATTCATTCTTTCTTTAAATCTATAGGTGGAGAACCTTATCTAGAACAAGTAGAAATGGAAATGTACTTATACTAAACCTTACCCAAACAAGTAAGAAGTCATACTTAAGGATCCACCTACATATTTATCATTAAAGATGTGGATGTTATCACTACTATTTGTCAGACCTAGAATATATAATAACGGATAATAATGATCAGGTGTAGGTACTGCATATTGCATACTTACACCTTTATTTTTATAATCTAATAGGTCTGTAAAAGATCTATTGAGGATTGCCTGCTTTACTAATTCATTACTCTCTATCGCCCAATCAAATGCATAATTGTCTTTATTCATATTATGCCAGTCTAGAGCAGATAGATTGTGTACGATATTACCACTTCCTATTATCAATACTCCTTTTTTTCTAAGTGCCTTTAGTTGTTTTCCTATTTCTAGGTGATATTCAGGACCTTTGTAATAATCTATGCTCAATTGCAATACAGGAATATTTGCCTCAGGAAATAAATGACACAGTATAGACCATGCCCCATGATCTAATCCCCAAGTTAAATCTTCGTGTATATCCTGACGTTCGCTTAGAAGAGTTATCTCATTTGCCAGAATAGGATTTCCTTTTACATTGTATTCAACATCAAATAACGCTTTTGGAAAACCTCTAAAATCGTGAATTGTTTCTAATGTAGAATTAGCAGTAACTAAAGTTCCTTTTGTTAACCAATGGGCAGAGACTACTAAGATCGCTTCTGGCTTAGGCAGTTGTCTCCCTAAGTTCTTCCAATATTGAGAGAACTCATTGTCCTCTATAGCATTCATAGGAGAGCCATGCCCCACAAATAGTACAGGCATCTCCTCTGTTCTATCTTTTAACCAAAACAGATCGTTTAAAACTTGCTCTCCCATTTCTTTATAGTTTTAGATTATTCTGCTAATATTTTTTTAATATCTCTGTTATCACCATAGATAACCATGATATCTCCTTTATTTAATACTGTTTCATAAGAGGCAATACCTTGTACTTCGTGTATTTTCTTATGCATCCCGATAAAGCTCTTTTCTTCTTTTATCTTCAGTGTTGTAAGAACGACTAAGTTATAATTAGTTCTGAAACCGATCTCTCCTAATGTTCTACCTGCAAAACGGTCAGACACAGTGATTTCTACGATACTGTATCGTCCGTTAATCTCATAAGAATCTACTACTCCTTTTATACATAATTTCTTCGCCCATCTCTCTGCTGTTTCTTCTTCAGGGTGTACGATTTCATCTACTCCTATGGCTTGTAAGACATTCTCATGCACAGGACTAATAGCTCTACTGATCAGTCTTTTTACATTTAGGTTTTTTAGAACAGCAGTAGTCATAATATTAGCTCCTTGGTCTTCCCCGATAGCTACGATAACGATATCTGTATTCGCTAGAGGTAGTCCAGACATCATATATTGATCAGTAGAGTCTAGACAGATAGTATGAGATATCATATCCTTATAAGCATCTACCCTAGCCATACTTTTGTCTACACCTATTACTTCATTTCCTTGTTCTGTAAGTTTTTGTGCTAATGATGCACCAAAATTTCCTAAACCAATAATAATATATTTCATGTCCTATATTAGTTAATCAGAATCTCTTCTGTTGGATATCTATAATTCGTTAATTTTTCTTTTTTACTTATCGCTATTAGGATGGTAAGCATACTTACTCGTCCAATAAACATAAGCATAATCAAAGTTACTTTACTAGGATCTGTCAGCTGAGCTGTAATCCCTGTACTTAATCCTGATGTACTATAAGCAGAGAATGCCTCATATGCTAATCTTAATAAATCTGTCTTGGGCTCAAAAAACGAGAGCGCAAAAATAGCTATTCCTATCACAAATAAAGATAAGAATATAATCGCAAAAGCACGTTGTACAGACAGTTGATCCACCTCTCTTCTGTATACTTCTATTCTAGATCTACCTTTCATTAAGGCCCAGATATTTAAGACAGCGATAGCAAAAGTACTTGTTTTAATACCCCCTCCTGTTGATACTGGTGATGCCCCGATCCACATTAAGAGAATCACGACCAAGAATGTAGAAGTAGTAAATAGATTATTATCTACTGTCGCAAAACCTGCAGTACGTGGTGAAGTAGCTGTAAAGAATGCTGTGACTAACTTTCCAAAGCCACTGTGTTCTGCTAGCGTATTATTATATTCTGAGATATAGACTACTGCAGTACCTCCTACGATTAATACAGCTGTAGTGATTAAGATAATTCGAGTACTTAGATTAATAACACGAGGAATATGAATCTTCGCTTCCTTCATGCTAAAAGGAAGAAGCTTATTGATAATCAAGTGCTTTACATACTTATATACATTGAATACAATTGGGAACCCTAATCCTCCCATAATGAATAACCCTGCTATAATTAAATGCAATGGATAATTAAAGCGGTATTCAAAAGTGTATAGGTTCTCAGGTAAAGTAGAGAATCCAGCATTACAGAAGGCTGATACAGCATGAAAAATAGAGAAAAACACTCTGTCAAACAAAGATTCAAAATGCTGATGACGTATACTGATAAATATCGCGATCATCCCTATAAACTGTATAATACCAGATATAATAATGATTCGTTTTAGCGTAGCGAATACGTCTCCTAGTTTATCGATATAAGACATATCCTTAAGTACTAATTGATTTCCATAAGAGGCTTTTCCTCTAAAGAAAAAACTAAAGTAGCTCGCTAAGGTCATGATTCCAAGTCCTCCACATTCCATTAAAAAGATCATCACCGTCTTTCCAAATATAGTGAACTGCGCACCGATATCTACTGTAGATAACCCCGTTACACACACAGCGCTCGTAGCCGTAAATAGAGCATCTATATAACGCATACTACCTGGTGTATTCGTCGCTTTAGGGAAAGAAAGCATGAATGCTCCTATAAAAATGATTAATAGAAAACTGACAACAAATAGCTGAGCAGGGTTCATTCTAGTCTGTTTTAAGTTTAACTGTAAGACAGAAAACTCCCTTACTAACATTAGGAATAAACCAAACGAAATAACAGCATTGCTGTCAAAGAACCTTATAGTATGCTCAGGCTGCCATCTGGCTATAATCAAGATTAAAAACAATACAATACTAAAACAGTCAAATATCTTCACTCCTAAAGTCTCGTGGTTATCTTTATTAAAATAACGTCTAACGATAGCAAGCATCCCGATGCTCAAACAAATATTGTAAAAAACATTTAAGTGGTAATGATAATCGTTAAGTGTATTAAAACCTAAATCGTATATCATTAAAAACAACGCTATGAAACTAACCCAAAAAGGCAATCTTTTAAGGATGAACGTAGTTTGCTTTATTATTTTATCTTTAAGGTAGTACAGTGGCATCTTATAATACTAATTCTTTAAAAAGTCTAGTTAACACTTCCTCCATATCTTCAGACATACCAGGATGTGGACGAGAAGATTGTATACAAGAGCTCTTTACAGCGGTTAGCCATCTAAAGCGTTCTGCCGCATCTAAAGTTCCTATAGGTGATATTTTACACTGTCCCTTTGCGATGCGCTCAAAAGCATCTACGTGGTCTTTTAAAGTGTCAAAGTCTAACTCGCTTTCGAAGCATTCAATCTTCTTCTTGTCTAAATGAAATGAAGAGATCAACATTCGCTTAGCCTTACAGAATACTAATACCCCAATATTGATAAACTCTTCTCGTTCTACTTTAGGAGTGTACCTTATTATTGCATACTCATATACCTGCATCTTGATGTTTTTTTGCTTCGTTAACAAATAGATCAGAATTCGCTAATCTGTTCTTTAAAAAAGAGAAATAAACACTTCTTATCTCTTCAGGGGTCAAATCGCTTTCTTCCCATTCTAACCAATCAGTAGGTATCTGATCTGTAATACATTTAAGGTCTTCTTCTTGAAGTAATACTTTAAACTCTTTATCCACTATATCTAGCTCTTTTGCCACAGGTAATAATACGTGATCCTTTATAAATGAGAAAGGAGTCAACGCACCTTTTTCCCAATTCGTAAAGGAATGATGGAAGTAAAAAGAAGCGCCATGATCTATTAGCCACAACTCTTTATGCCAGATTAGCATATTCGTATTTCTAAATGTACGGTCTACATTGGTGATAAAAGCATCTAGCCACACAATTTGAGAAGCTAATTTACTTTCTATCTCTAAAGCAGAAGGGTCGTAAGTCAAAGCTCCAGATAAGAAGTGAAGACCTAGATTTAAACCTTTACTAAACTGTAGTAGATCTTGTATTTCTTCATCTGCTTCTGTTCTACCAAAAGCCTCATCTAGCTCAGCAAAGACTAATTCAGGTACATTCAACCCTAATTTCTTAGCGATTAAACCACCTAATAATTCAGCAATTAATGCTTTGATACCATGACCAGCTCCTCTAAATTTTAATACATATTTAAAGTCGTCATCAGCATCTGCAAGTGCAGGAAGTGAACCTCCTTCTCGCAGTGGCATAATATACCTAGTAACAGTAACTGTTCTTAACCCCAATTGATTCTCCATTTGGCTATTTTATAATGAAATGATCATGCAATATTAACCAAAAAACCCCCAAAGTAACTTACTTTGAGAGTTAAATTTTAAACTACTGCATTCCAGTGATTGTATCTCTATTTTACTTGTCTAAGTAAAATCTTGTATTTTTATGGATAGGACAGTCTACTCGATGTGACCCTGGCAAATAAGCTGTACTCATTAAAAACTCATTTACAATCTCTCCTCCTACAAACTTAAAGTGTTTTTTAAACAACTTTACCCATTCCTCTAGTGTATGCTCTTTATGTAGGTCTAACCAATTCTTAAAGCTTCCGAATTCTTTTTGTAACACGATGATTTGATTAGCATTATAGATGGCAGCATTAACCTTTAGTTTATTGCGAATAATCCCGCTGTCTTGTAATAATCGATCAATATCTGCCTGCGTAAAATTAGCCACCTTGTCTATATCAAACCCTACATAAGCTTTTTGGAAGTTTTTTCTTTTTTGAAGTATAGTATTCCAGCTCAGCCCCGCTTGGTTTATTTCTAAAACAAATCGTTCAAACAGCGCATTGTCATCCGTTAATTCGAAGCCATATTCATAATCGTGATAGTACTTATTCGGATTGTCAGAATCTACAGGTAGCTCATTACAAAAATCACAGTAATGCTTTTTAACAACAGCCATTAATTAATCATTTTTATTTTAGCATCGTTTAAGACCTTTCTGAATGCATTCTTAGCATCAGGAGTTTTAAGTCCAAACACGTCTCTAGTCTTTCTATTATTCAGTTTTATCACCGCTTTAGTACCTAATGCTTTTGGCATCTTCACATACTTAATATCATATTTGTCTATAGAGTCAACAGCAGTTTGTATTAAGAAGTTCTTTACTGTAATATATAAGAAGGTAGCTACAATAATACAGAATACATAGTCCATCTCTTTAGGTTGTTGCCAGTTAGCAGTATACAGCCTAGCCGCTCCTAAGATTAGGATAGCAGAAGACATAATCCTAGAAGATGTTAAGCGTCCTTTTTGATTATCTGTTATTTCAAGCTTTTTAGTTTCTTTATTGAATTTGATCATTTATTTCAAGTATTTATAGTAACAAATCTACTAATAAAAAATAAATCTAAAAGCTAATATAATGTTAGTATTATAGATAATAATAAAGGGGTATTAAACGAACTTAATCCCCCTTATACTATTATTTAATATGGAAATACAAATAGCTTTTTCCTTTATTTAGACTCCCTTCAGAAACATTAGATAGCTTATCTTCTATTCTTAAATATCCTGCTTGAAAACCAACTTCTAATTCACCATTATATTTTAGTTTTGTTTCAATATAATAAGTTTTATCTGGATTTATTTCTAATTCTTCTTTAGTAGGAGCCCTTTTTATTTTGGTATAAATCTGAACGGGTAATTTTCCTGTTTCTTTTAACTCACTAAGAATAATCTCTTCTGGGAAATCCCAAAATAAAGCGCAAATATTTCCTACTTTCTTTTCGAATAAGTGATACGTCAATACTTCTCTTTTCATGTCTAGAAGCAGATAATCAGATTGTTTACAGGTTTTATTATCTTTTCCTATTAATCCTACTGGTTGACTTCCTATCTTATTACCTGCATATTTTAAAGTACCTACAGGCAATTCGTCTAGACTTTTTAAGCCACTATAAGGGGCATCAAATATAGGATCTCCTTTAGGAGTATTATCATCACTTTTACTACAAGATAAAGCTAATGCAGCAAAACAAAGAATTAAGTATTTTTTCATGTTTAATTGTTAACGTATAGTTAATGCAAACATAATTAAATTAACAATAGAAACAAATATTATTCTATGGTCTTAAGCTGGTAATTATAAATAAAAAAAGCCTAGAATATATCTAGGCTTTTCTATGTATTTCAGTATAATCAGCTTATACGTGTAATGCTCTGTTATCAGTTGCAGCTAACGCAGCTTCTTTAATAGCTTCTGCAAAAGTTGGGTGAGCGTGAGACATTCTAGAGATATCCTCTGCAGATGCTCTGTACTCCATAGCTACTACTGCTTCAGCGATTAAGTCTGCAGCACGAGCTCCTACCATGTGTATTCCTAATACTTCGTCAGTATTTTTATCAGCTAATATTTTAACTAATCCATCTGTTTCAGCACTTGCTCTTGCACGTCCTAAAGCTTTGAATGGGAAGCTACCAGCTTTGTACTCAATTCCTTCAGCTTTTAATTGCTCTTCTGTTTTTCCAACAGCTGCAACTTCTGGCCAAGTGTAAACTACACCAGGGATTAAGTTATAATCTATATGAGGTCTTTGGCCTGCTAAGAACTCAGCTACCATTACTCCTTCTTCTTCAGCTTTATGAGCTAACATAGCACCACGTACTACGTCACCGATAGCGTAGATATTAGAAGCAGAAGTTTGTAAATGATCATTTACCTCTACTTGTCCTCTTTCTGTTAATTTAACTCCAGCTTTGTCAGCGTTTAATCCATCAGTATATGGACGACGACCTACAGCTACTAAAGTGTAATCTCCTTCTAGAGTTACTAATTCTCCTTTTTTATCTTCTGCAGTTACTGTTACTACATCTCCTTCACGCACTACTCCTTGTACTTTGTGAGAAGTATAGAACTTCATACCTGCTTTTTTAAGCACTTTAGTTAATTCTTTAGATACAGCACTATCCATTGTAGGTAATACTCTATCAGCATACTCTACTACAGATACTTTAGATCCTAATCTCATGTATACTTGACCTAACTCAAGACCGATTACACCACCACCGATTACGATTAAGTGTTTAGGTACTTCAGGAAGTTTTAAAGCTTCTGTTGAAGTAATTACTCTTTCTTTATCTAAAGTAATAAATGGTAAAGTAGATGGTTTAGATCCTGTAGCAATAATACTATGTTTAGCTTCGAATGTTTCTACACTTCCGTCTGCTTTAGTTACATTGATAGTAGTTGCGTTCTCAAATGATCCAACTCCTTCAAAAACAGTAATCTTGTTCTTGTCCATTAGATATTTAACACCTGAAGATGTTTGATCAACTACTGCTTGTTTTCTTTCGATCATTTTTGATAAATCGAACTTTACTTCTCCAGTGATTTCTATTCCGTGATCAGCAAAATGAGCAATCTCTTCCATGTGATGAGATGATGCTAACAATGCCTTAGAAGGAATACACCCTACATTAAGACAAGTTCCTCCTAAGTTAGAGTATTTCTCTACTATAGCAGTTTTAAATCCTAATTGAGCACAACGAATTGCTGCTACATATCCTCCAGGTCCTGAACCAATTACAACTACGTCAAATGAATTCATAATATATTATCTTATTTGTTGTTTTTATATATCTTACAAAGTTACACTTTTTATATAATTTAGTCTAAAAAGAGAACTTTAAAGTTTCTTAATTTTATCAATAATAATCACTACTAGCACAATACTCTTAGTCCTCCTTTAATAACTCGGATCTCAAACTGATTAGTATCGTACTCATAATATTCTCCATCCATCTGAAAACCATTTCTTTCTTGCCCTATGATCTCTACTGTAATATGATCAGACTGAACATAATCTGTCTTTCTGAATTTCTCTGTTTTCTTTAAGATCACATAGAGTCCAAAAGTCAATTGTTTTAATAAATTGATTTTTGGCACCATTAGATAATCTAATAGTCCATCTGTCAGACTTGCTTTCGGAGTTAGAGACATATTATATCCCATCTCATTAGAGTTAGAGATAAATAATAGTAGCGGATTTACTTCTTTGGTTTGCCCTTTATACGTAACCAGCATTCGCTTCGCTTTATACTGTTGAGCAGAGTTTAATGCCGCTTTGATATAAGCACCTAATTTGCGCTTACCTGATTTCTCATAGTTATCTATAATAGTAGCATCTATACCGAATCCCATATTACTAAAGAAATATTCTCCATTAATACTACCGACATCCATATTCATTACTTTTCCATCGCGTACACGTATTATCGCCTGCTCTATATCTTTAGGAATAGATAGATTAGAAGCTAATCCATTACCTGAGCCTACAGGTACTACTCCAAATATAACATCCTTACCCACTACTTGTGTAGCTACTTCATGAATGGTTCCATCCCCTCCACAAGCTACGATAACATCTGCACCTGCTGATAGTGCCTGCTGTGTTAATTCAATAGCATGTCTTTTATAAGTAGAATATAGTACATGTATATCAAATGCTTTTTCATCAAAGAATGTTTTAATATAATCTGCAGTAATATTGTGCTTTCCTTTTCCAGAAATTGGATTAACGATAAAAAAGATTTTTTTCATAATAAGATTTGAATATATCATAGCTCGTACAGTATGTACGCTATGTGAATACAAATATACAAAGCTATTCTAATAATGATATCGCATAATACTTATGATATCCTTAAAATTTAGGTTAGCGTATCTTTTTATAGGCATACTGTACATCATAGATATAGCGTCTCGCTTGCTGATTCTAGGGGATTGCTTGCGGTTTTCTTGCAGTTTCCTTGCCCAGAGCACCTCTTTCGCGAAGGAATGTGCAAAAATACCCCTAGCATAGTGCAAGTATATTCATCTATAAATAGATTAGAGATAAGGTAAAATAACCGTATAGATGCAAAAAAAGCCAACTCTAAAGAATTGGCTTTAATATACTTTATTTAATAGGACCTTCCCATTCTGTAATACCTCCTAAAAGGTTATGTGTCTCTTCGAAACCTAAAGACTCCATTACATGACATGCTTGGCTACTTCTTCCACCTGATTTACAATAGATATAGTAAGCTTTAGTTTTGTCTAGATTAGCTATTTCATCTAAAAAACCTTGTCCTTTATAGATATCTATATTGATAGAACCTGGGATAGCCTTCTCTTCTACTTCTTCTTCTGTACGTACGTCTAGTATAATAGCATTAGAATCAGCTTGCGCTTTTTCCCACCATTGTTCTTGTGATAAATTTGTCATTGTTTGTTCTTTTAGTAATTGGGTCAAATATAAAGTTATTCTATTTCAAATGAAATTTTTTTAAAATAAATTCATTGGATAGAAGACAAAGAGTAAAAAGAAATAAAAGATTTATAAATAATAATCTTGATACAACTAATCTTATATAGACAATAACAGAAAGAACATATTTCATGGCTAGATTTTATTTAAATAATGTCTATTTCTATCTTTTCTTACCATTATCAAATATTGTCTTTTAGAAAGAGGATTTATAGAAGTTTAAGTTATTGATATTTAATATTATATATGTTATTTTTGTTAAATTAATAAAATAGACTACCTAAATTTAAACTTAGTATTTTATATAAAAATCTGCTATTATATAATGTATTATAGATAACAATTAGCCTATTACAATTGATCATTAAATATTTTTGTATGAAGTATAACTTATTTATCTTTTTTCTGTTTTTTGCATTTACTTGTAAGGCACAATATCGCATTACAGGGCAATTAAAAGATAATAATAATGAAGTTGTCTTCAATTGTGCTATTAAGCTAAAGAAACAAGATACAATAATCAGAAGTGTACTTTCTGATGAAAGTGGCAACTTTGCAATTGAAAATATTCAAGAGGGACTATATAGCCTAGAGCTAGTCCCTATTCATTACAATGACTATAAAGTATCTATCCATGTAGCTAGTGATATTTCGTTAGGTATTATTTCCCTTTCTGAAAAAATACTAGAGTTAGATGAACTTATTATTACAAGTCAAAGAAAACCTGTTAAACAAACTGATACAGGAGTTATTCTTAATGTGTCAGGCACACGATTACAAAATCAGCCTGATTTGATATCAATTTTAAATTACGCTCCTACTATATCAACGAATAATGGTCTTAAAGTATTGGGAGATGATAATATTCTGATACAATTAAATGGAAAAGATATTCAAATAGATAAAAGTAGAATCTCCACTTTTTTAGAAACAATAAATCCTAAAACAATAGAGAATATCGAAGTTATAGATCGAGTAGATGGAAGCGTTCAAAGCAATAAAACAAGCCTCATCAAGATTACGACTATCCAAAAAGAGGGCTGGAGCGGCAATATAAGACAAGGTCTTCTATATAATGACAAAGGTGGCTATTCTACTGATGCAAGTTTATTCTATAAAAGAGAACAACTTAGGGTATTTGGAAATTACTATCACTCAAGACACAAAACAAGTTCAAAAGGACATGAATCTCAGATAAGAAGTAATAGTCAACTTTATTATACAAATACAGAAAATAGTAAATTAAATAGAAAAAGTGACTATGTTACATTGGGGGCTGACTATGACTTCAACGATAATAGCAGTATAAGTTTTCTCTATCTCTTTGAAGATGACCAAGACCATGACCACCAACGTGAAGTATCTTCTCAAATTACTGGACATCTTATAGAGTCTGACTCTCTAGTCCTGTCCAAAGCCTATTTTAATCAAATAAATAAGATGCATTCTTTCTCATTATCATTTACTAATGTTTTAGATAGTTTAGGTTCTAAATTCAATACAAGTATTGATATTGCTAAAAAATATTATACTAACCCTTTTTATCAATTGAATTCTTTTCAAAATGATTATAATCTGATAAAAGAAGAAAATCAACAAAACTCTAAATCCAATAATGACATATATGCTTTTAATATTTCAAGGAAAAAGAAGTATCAAGATAATAAAGAATTTTCATTAGGAGCCAGAGCTTCTTTAGTAGATAATAAGGATGGCTTTCACTTTTTAGATTTAAAAAATGAACAATGGATAACCAATACAGATTTTTCAAATGATTTTTTTCTAAAGGAGTACATTCTATCTGTCTATTCTATTTTCTCTATGCCTATAAAAGAGAAATCTAAACTATCTTTAGGTCTAAGAGCTGAATATAACTATAATGATTATACAAATGGCTCTGTAGAAGGAAATAATAATAACTTAAGGCTATTGCCTAATATCTCCTACTCTACTAAAGTATGGGATAATAAACTTTATATTTCAGCTTCACAACGAGTATCAAGACCGAGTTACTCACTATTTAATCCCACTTATATTAAAAGTAGTCCCTTAAGTGCCTATATGGGGAATGAGAACTTAAAACCCATAGATATATACAGTTTACAAACAGGATATAGTTTAAAGAATAATTTACGATTAGATTTAAGATATCGTTATTTAGAAAATAATATTTTGACAATTCCTCGAAATACCAATGGAATCTTAATTACTAGCCCTACTAATATAGGGTATAGAAATGACCTATATGCCTTTGTTTCTTTCCCTTATAAAATCAGTGATTGGTGGGAAACCAATACAAAATTGACAGGTGCTTACTTAGAGCTCAAGCTACCAACTCAAAAGTTTAGTTCACTATATGCTGATTTTAGTATAAACAATACTTTTTATTTACCTTTAGATATAGAATTAAACGCTTATTACTCTTATACATCGGCTTACAGAATGCTATACACTAAAAATAAGAATATTAATTCTTTAAATCTAAATATATCTTATCCTATATCTCGTTCATTCAATTTACATGCAGGAGTTAATGATGTATTTAATTCTCTTAGATCTAGTACTGAATATGATTTTAACGGTATATATAATTACAATTATAATAAATTTAATTCAAGGTCATTCTCCGTATCCGTTTCTTATAATTTCTCAAAGGGAAAAGAAGTAGATGATGATATAAGAAATACAGGTATAGAAGAAGAGAAAAGAAGGTTTTAAACTTTAAAATTATCTCTAGGTTAATCAAAAGAATTGTGATCTAGTTTTGATTTTTATCCTATCCTATTACTTTGATAAAACGATACTCTTTTATGTATTCAGTAATGAACTTATTTTAATTAGAATGCCTTTGAATACAATTCGTTAAAATAAATCTACAATCTTTTCTTGAAAAATTTAAAATAAATTGAGTCTATATCCTACATTATACCTTAATTTGCCTTATTAAAACTCACTAATATGTCTTCACATCACATTGTCAGAGATGACCAAGAGCCTGCTTTAATCATTGCTAATGGTGCTGCCTGCAGCCAAGAACTTATGGGACAATTACTTGAATGGTCTCCCCTAGTTGTTGTACTAGACTCAGCTATCGAGAGAGTAATTAATTTAGGTGTGAAAGTGGATGTGTTACTTGGTGATTTTGATAGAGACTTTGATGCAGATGCGTATAGAGAAAAACAGTATCCTATAGAGATCGTACATATCGCTGATCAGAACTCAACTGACTTAGAAAAGGCATTTGACTACCTTATAAAACGTGGTATACCAGCTGCCAATGTAATCTGGGCTACTGGTAAACGAGCTGATCATACTATCACAAATATTACGAATATCTGTAAATATAAAGATAGACTGAAGATAACGATGTATGATGACTACTCACGTATATACCCTCTACCTAATCACTTCAAAAAGTGGTACGAAAAGGATACAATTATTTCTCTTATCCCAGTAGGTGAAGTAAGTAATATTACAACAACGAATCTCCTCTACCCTCTTCAAAACGAATCTCTCGTACTAGGTGAGCGCACAGGAAGTAGCAATACAGTAGCTGAAGATGGACTAGTGACAATCGATTATCTAAATGGGAATCTTTTGATGATGGAATGTCATGATTAGTGATACTTAATTACTTTTCGTTTATATGCCTATGATATAAACTAGGTTTAAGAAGTATTATTATCTTTGTTTAAGATCTTAAGTAGATAAATATGGACTATTTAAAAGAAGGAGAACACTTTGGAGAAAAGAAACAACAACTCGTTGTGAAAGATGTTATTCTAAGCAAGGCAAATGCCTCTCCTACTGATCATATTCCATGGCATTATCACAAACATGCTTATTTCTTATACAATATAAATGGCTACTTAAATGAGGTAACTAAAAAGGGAACTTTAGAGTTACAGCCCAACACCTTATTATACCACCATAGTCAAGAACCTCATTACAATAAAGATATCCAGAAAGAGTTTGATTTCTTACATGTAGAATTACCTTCAGCTTGGTTTTTAAAATACGATTTGTCTCCTAGCCTTATAGAAGGAGACTTACTCTTAAAGGATCCTAGTCTTCAAACGCTATTTCATAAAATACATATAGAATCTCAATTAGCTGATCAGGCTACTAATCTTGCTATAGATGGCTTATTATTACAGACTTTTGGTCAGATTACACGTCTTCAAGCTCAGGACCTATATATTCATAAACCGCTATGGGTTAATAAATTGATAGAACTAGTCAATGAAGAGCGATGGGAAGTATTAAGCTTAAATTACCTTGCTACCGAATTACAATTGCATCCTGTTTATTTATCGAGGAAGTTTCCTGTTTATTTTAAAATGAGTTTTGGAGAATACTTAAGAGAGCAAAAACTAAAGAAAGCAATCGATTTATTGTTATACCACCCTATTAGTCAAGCTGAAGTAGCTTATCAATGTGGCTTCTCTGATGAGAGTCATTTTATACGCATCTTTAAATTAAAATATGGTGTGACTCCTGCTGTGTTTAAAAATCGACACAGAGGTTAAGTGTATTCTAGTAGGTTTAGAACATTCTATTTTTTTATTTATTTCTACTGTATTTTTGTGTATCAATTAATACTAAGTGATTATGTACAGTTTTAAAAATGATTATGCAGAAGGCATGCACCCTAATATACTAAATAGAATAATAGAGACTAATCTAATCCAACAAGCTGGATACGGTGATGATGACTATACTCTAAGAGCAAAAGAATTAATTCAAGCTAAAATAGAGAATCCTCAAGCGCAGATCTACTTCGTATCTGGAGGAACTCAAGCGAACTTATTAGTTATTTCTTCTATCCTACGTACACATCAAGCAGTCATTGCACCTCAGACAGGGCATATCTTTGCGAATGAGACAGGAGCCATAGAAGCTACAGGACATAAAGTAATCCCAGTAGCCACTGCTAATGGTAAACTAACGGCTCAAGATATAGAACTTACAGTAGGTGAATATGGATTAAGACCTCATGTAGTAGAGCCTAAGATGGTGTATATTTCTAATTCTACAGAGCTAGGGACTATCTATACTAAGGAAGAACTAACTGCCATCTCTTCTATTTGTAAACAATTAGGGTTATACCTTTTTATAGATGGAGCTAGATTAGGACACGCATTGACAGCTGATAATAACGACCTTACCTTAAAAGATATCGCTGATCTAACTGATGTATTCTATATAGGAGCAACTAAAAATGGCGGGTTATTAGGTGAGGCTATTGTGTTTAATAATACTGAATTAGCCACTTACTTTGATTATAATTTAAAACAGAAAGGTGCCTTACTAGCTAAGGGAAGATTATTAGGATTACAATTTGAAACTTTATTTACAGATAATCTATATTTTGACTTAGCCAGCCACGCTAATAGAATGGCTACCAAACTAACAGAAGAATTTAAAGCAAAAGGATATCATTTCTTAGGAGATTCTACTACGAATCAGTTATTCCCTATTCTTCCTTTAGCACTGATAGAAGAGTTGAATAAAGATTATGATTTCTATGTATGGAAAGCAATAGATCAAGAATATGCTGCTATTAGACTAATCACTTCATGGGCTACAGATGAAGAGATGGTCAATCAATTTATAGAGAAGATAAAGTAATCCTTCTTAAATAACTTAATTAGGAAAAAGCCTCATAGTGTTTATTCACTATGAGGCTTTTTTTATTCAATTCTCTTCCATAAGTACCTTTCTTTTTTAGAAGTAAAAAGAATAATTCAAAATAGTGTGGTTAATTATTTAACACATTATTACTTTAATAATTGATTAATACCATTAATAGGATAAAATAGATAATTATTACTAAAAACTTTTAAAATTACGTTAACAAATATTAATATATAATATTTAATAAATCTAAATAAGTATATATTTGAAGAAAAATAAACACGAATATTCACTTTATAAGATATAAAATGAAGACAAAACTACTTGCTTGCCTGCTATTTACTAGCTCCCTTACCTACGCTCAAGAAAATGATTCTATCCAGAGGCAAATCTTAAAGGATGAATTAAAAAAAGAGATTATTAAAGAATTAAAAGAAGATAAAAAAAGGTTGTTTAGTTGGGATAATTTTACACTTAGTGGCTATGGTGCTATTAACTATTATAACTACGGTAAATATGATACTGATCCTCAAATTAAAAACAAATTTGATGCTGAAAGATTAAATCTGTATTTAGGTTATCATTTTAATGATTGGATTAGCTTAAAGACAGAAATTGAATTTGAACATGGTGGTACAGGTTCTACTATTGAACTAGATACTCAAGAAGAATTTGGAGAATATGAAAAAGAAATTGAGTCAGGTGGAGAAGTTAAGTTAGAACAAATATTTATAGACTTTAAAGTTCGCCCCTATTTTAATGTTCGTGTAGGTCGAATGAAACTTCACTTCAACTTAGCTCAGAATCTAGACAGACCCACTAATTACTTTACGACACATCGCCAAGAAATGGAAAACGAAATACTGCCATTAGGTTGGTATGAAAATGGTATTCAGTTCTATGGTACTTTTCTCAAGGATCGTCTTCGTTATGAAGTATCAGTTACAAATGGACTAGACGCTACAGGATTTAGTTCTCGTAACTGGGTAAAAAGAGGACATCAAACTCGTTTTGAAATGGCTGTGGGTAATAGTTTAGCTTATACAGCTCGTCTAGACTATAAATTTGGAAAAAACAAAAATACCTTTGCTGGAGTTGCTGCTTATGTCAATGATGCCGCAGCTAATAGACCTAAAAAAGATATGGATGTTTCTGCTTATGTGACCATTTTTGAAGGGCATGTAAGTTATGATGAAAACTACCTAAAGTTTAGTTCTGTATTCTTATATGGAAATATTGAAAACTCAAATATTGTAAGTAGAAAAAATGCTAATCTATCTAATAATCTAGGTGTTAAAAGAACCCCTGTCGGGAAGTCAATGATTGGTTTCTCTGGTGATATTGGATATGAAGTTTTACACTTCCTAAACTTCAAAACAAAGCAACAATTATATCCTTTTATGCGCTATGAGTACTACGATACAATGTATAAAACAGAAGGTGCAGTAGTACGTAAACCTAGATGGGAAAGAAGTGTTATAACTGGAGGTATCAACTGGTTTGTACATCCTCAGGTAGTTCTAAAAGCGCATTACTCTTCTAGAAGATTAGGTTCTGATCACTTTGACCCTATTACTTCATTAAACACAGGTGAAAAACAGCGAGAAAACACCTTTACTGCTGGAATAGGATTTACTTTTTAATTTAATTAACACAAATAACACAATGAAAATGAAAAACAAAATTTTAACATTAGGACTTATCACGATGTCTTTTATGATGACTAACTGTAGTAACAATGATGATAGTCCCACTATAGATGATAGTAAAGACAAACTACATACAGCTGTCATTACTGACCTTACGGGTAATATAATTATCGAGACTTATAAAGAATTAAATAATAAAGCTATAGCGTTAGATAAAGCAATTAGTACCTTTAACACAACATCAACTCAACAAAACTTAGAACTTGCAAAAAAAGCATGGGTAGACACTCGTATACCATGGGAATTATCTGAAGGTTTTCTTTATGGACCTGTTGAAACTAATGGTATTGATCCTGCTATGGATACTTGGCCTGTAGATGTAGAAGCGATGAATAATATTCTAAAAAGTAATCAAAAAATAACTCCATCTTTGATTAGTTCTAATAATGAAGCAAGAGGTTTTCACCTAATAGAGTTTTTATTATGGGGAGAAGATGGTGCTAAAAAAGCTGAACAAATTACAGCTAGACAAAAAGAATATCTTAAAGCTGCCTCTGAAGATTTACAGAACAATACTAAGTTTCTATATAATGAATGGAAATCAGATGGTGGAAACTATGCCGCAGTCTTTAATACTGCAGGAATGGGATCTAAAAAATACCCGTCAAGAATAGCAGCATTAGAAGAAATAGTAGAAGGACTAATCACTATATCAGATGAAGTAGCAACTGGTAAAATAGAAGACCCCTTAAACCCTGAAGGAAGTTCTCCTTTCCCTGAAAAAGAAGAATCTCGCTTCAGTAATAATTCTAAACAAGATTTTATTGATAATATTAAAGGAATTGAAAATGTTTACTTAGGAAAGTATAATAAACAAGTAAAAGGATTATCAACTCTAGTAGCAGAAAAAAATAAAGCTTTAGATAATGAAGTGAAAGCTGCAATTACAACAGCTATTAAAGATATAGAGGCTATACCTGGTACCTTCACACAAGCTATTTATAAAAATAGACCTCAGGTAATCAAAGCTCAGAACAGTGTTAATGAACTTACTAAGTTATTAAAGTCTAAACTTAAACCCTTTATAAATTCATTATAGATTATATCAAAAAAACGTAAGGTAAGAGTCTATTTTATATATAAATAGGCTCTTACCTCATTAAAATATCTAGTTATGAAATATTCTTCTCTCCCACTTTTGCTCATAGTACTATTCACCTCCTGCTCTAGTAATGATTCCTCAGACTATGAAGAACTTCCTCTATTAAATGAAAGAAGATTAGCAGGTGGAGAAACTACCGTTTTTATCAATACAAGTAATGCGTATGGTACTCCTGCTCCTAACTTATCTGCTCCAGATCTAGCACTACATCTTAAAGGAGATCAGATTTTCGAATTTGTATATGTCACTCCTCCTAATCCTATCAATGGAGGCTTAGGTCCTATATTTAATAACTCATCGTGTATCTCTTGTCATCCTAAGGATGGAAGAGCTCCCTTTCCATCTGATTTAAATGAACGAAGTGGTTTCTTTTTTCGTATAAGTTTGCCTGGCATAGCAGAGAATGGAGGTCCTGTCCCTGTCCCTGGTTTTGGTTTGCAAGTGCAAAATCAAGCAGTCTTTGGCGTAAAACCAGAAGCTAAGTTTAATGTTACTTATTCTGATATTACTGAAGTATTAGCTGATGGAACCAAAGTAATACTGCGCAAACCACATTATAGCTTAAAAGATTCCTACATTCCTGTACCTAGTAATATATTGATCTCACCTCGTATTGGTTCTCCTGTTTTTGGATTGGGATTATTAGAAGCGATACCTGAGCAAGATATTTTAGCGGATGTAGATATCAATGATAGTAATAAAGATGGGATATTTGGAAAAGCTAATTATGTATTCGATGCAGTAACTAAACAACGAAAACTTGGGCGCTTTGGATGGAAAGCGAATACAGCTTCATTGCTAGAACAATGTACAGCGGCTTTTAATAATGATATGGGAATAACTAATTATATATTCCCACAAGAAACAGGTTTCGGGCAAAGCAATGGTAGTGATGGCCTAAATAGCGGTCTAGAGATATCTAATGATGTGGCTGATGCAGTTACTTTTTATACTCAAACCTTAGCCGTTCCTGCCTCTCGCTTTCACGATAATCCAGAAGTTCGAAAAGGAGCTCAAATTTTCGAAACTATTGACTGTGCAAAATGCCATAAACCAAAACAAAAGACTGGTAATAGCCCTGTTAAAGCATTAGCTAATCAAACTTTTTATCCCTACACAGATATGCTTTTACACGATATGGGAGAAGGCCTAGCAGATGGACGTCCAGACTTCTTAGCTAATGGTCAAGAATGGAAAACAAGACCTTTATGGGGAATTGGTTTTCAGTATTTAGTAAATGGCCACACCCAATTTCTACACGATGGCAGAGCTCAAAACCTTACAGAAGCAATACTTTGGCATGGTGGTGAAGCTCAATCTTCTAAAGATAAATTTAAACAGTTAAATAAGAAAGATAGAGAGGACTTACTAGCCTTTTTAAATTCACTCTAGTTATATAATATGGTTTACTAAAAGCTCCTATAAAGGAGCTTTTTATGTATTATTTTTTTACTAATCTATAATTTAAATCATCTTTATTCTGTTCTACCTTATAGTGTTCAGTTAATTCCAATATCCATCCATCTCCGAATACTTTATTCTCTTCTACCTTAGTAGGGTTAGTTATAGATAGTCGATCCCAATTAGGACTCATCAGAGCTCCTTTTTCTACAGTAAGAATACCCCATTTATCACTTATTCTCATAGTTGGATACACTGTTCCCTTATCTTCTAATGCTACAAGATTAGAGGGATTAAAAGAAATATTCATCTTTTCAAATTTGATTTCAAAATGAGGATTTTCTACGAATTGAGCTTTATACGCCGCTATTATCTTTTTAACCTTATTCTCTCTTTCTACTTCTTGTTCTATAATGAAAGCTCCATTATATTTACTTTTTAATTGATTAACAATGCCTTCTAGATTGCTGGGAATTTGGATATTCCAAACCTTGATAAAGTAATCAGTAAGATTAGTAGTTGTATTAATCTTCTTATTCCACTCTTTATCCTGTTGTGAAAGCAGATAGCCATAGACAGGAATAGTGTGATAGGCGAATGACCTTATATAGGTAGAATTTTTAAAGAAATCATCTATCCCTTTTGAGACATAGTCTACTGTTTCTTTTTTTGTACGATTACTAACTATTAATCCTGTAAACTCTGCAATTCCCTCGTTTAATTCTAAATTATTTTCTGTTGTAGACGATTCATTGTAAAGACTCTGCCTATATTTTCTAAAAGATAGAGCTGCTGTAAGGTGTTTGTTTCTTTCTTTTAGAGAATGAGCTTGAATAGCTTGTTTTAAAGCCTCTAATTCTAAGCGGAGATATACTCTCCCCTCTTTTTGATCTAAATGGTTGTTATCTGTGTTATTTAATTTAAAACCTAATGTTGGTTGAACACGATGAAAAGACTCATGCCCCAATAGGTTAATTCTATTTTGTACATTATCAGATAGGGGTAACATAATCATAGCCCATCGCTTGCCTTCCCATTCAATAGCTGTATTAGCTATATTAATATTTTTAGGTAAGGTACCAATATATACTCCTCCTTCAGGTTTTAATTTATTTTCTTTATCCTCCTCATTAGCATAAATAGTTCTTGTCTCAGAATCTATTAATAGTATGGGTCCATATAAATCAATATTCCATAGAGATTTGTGCTGTTCTGCTGCATGCTTAAATTCATCAAAACAAACATTCGCTTGCTCTAACATACGCTGTTCATTCTGACTGAAGATACTTTGGGTAAGTAAAAAAAGAGAGAACGCAATTAGTTTTCGTTTCATATTTCTAGTTAAAGGTGTTTAGAAACGAATATATCAAATTATCTGATTTGCTAAGAAATATTTATATAAAATACAAAAGGATATTATCTAATATCCTTTTGTATAACTAAACTATTTATTTTTTATAATGCCCATTATCAACTGTGATAGTCACTACTTTTGGAGCAGCGATATTTCCTTCACCGTGCTCACCTCCTATAAATGAAACAGGAATAGCTTTTTTAATTGTATAGTGTAACACTCCTTTTTCATCTTGAGTTACTTCTACAGCGTCTACAAGATAATCATCACCGATGTACTCATATTTAGCATCTTGATAGTTTTTCTTATTAGCTCCTATTCTAATTGCTACGGTAGCTAATCTATCATGACCAATAGGAAACTTACCATTGGCTAAAACAAAAGTTCTAGGCCTTACTACTGTATATAGTCCTGGCTCAGGTTTATTAATATTAATCGTCAAAAGACCTCCTGGAAAATCGCCATACTTAGCATCATCTTTTGATGGAAAAAAGTCAGTATCAGTCATTGTTATAAAAGTATCATTATAACTCTTGCCTTCTCTATGACGAGGTAGGTAATTCCAATATTTATAAGTTACGTTCTTATTATCTATTCTCATATTTACAGAGAAAGAACCATAAGAGTTTTTAGAACTAGGGACTTCTTCTATAGGATCTGTTTCTCCAGGACCTGCTTCTACACTTCCATTATCACTACTACAAGAAGAAATAGATAATGCTATCATCATGATGATTACACTAATTTTTTTCATTTTTAATCTGATTTTTAATTAATATTCTAATAATGTGTAGTAAGGACTTTTAATAAAGGATACCGAAATTAACATTATATTTTGGTTAAAAAAAATGTAGTATTGTATTTAGAGTTAGTATAAAAAATATCATTAGTGTCCGATAATACTTTTTTATTTCATACTAAACCTAAAAGGCTGTCAAAACAGAGAGACTTGTTTTATCTTTTAATATTTGTACAAAAGAAACTGATTAGCACTACTAAAACTAAACATTAAACAGGGTTTTCTTCGGGCGTTGATTAGAGAGTCTTTTGGAGTTCTTCGGAAAACTGGCCTTCCTTCCGAAGAAACACTGAATTATTCCGACGAGGTTCCGAAGAAACGCATAGCACCAATATCTTTTGTTGTTGAAAATCAGTTAATTAAAAATTAATTATAGGAAAAAAGTGGAACTTTTTGGAAATAAAGAGAAGTTTTTGGAAAGAAGTGGAAGCTATTCTAAAAACTTGTTCTTTTCGATCGTAGTTTTGCCATGTAATCAGTAAAAGAAATATGTTCTAATTGGAATCCTTTGATTTTTCCTGATAAACCAAGTGTTTCAATAGATACTTTACGAAGTGAATTACATTAGGCAACAACAATAAAATAGTATACTTATATGATGGTCTTTGGATTTTAATTTCTTTATATAGCGATCAGAATTAACCTTTACTACTTTTATACTTAAAGAAGTACGATGGAAAAATAACCATTAATCACATCAGTATCACCAATGGTCAAAGACTTTTAATGGCATAAAAGAGAGCAATTATATTTGCTCTTCTAAAAAACAGTTATGTAATATATTTATAATTCTATTGGGTTTTTCTTAAGCAAGGTGTTTCATTACAGAGTCAGCGTATCCCTTCAAAATATAACAAGGGCTTTCCCAAATGCTTCTTATCAAGAGGTGGCACACTATCATAAACAATTTTATAGAAACCTTAGTCGTGTACTAGTTGAAACGCTATTTTTTAAGAGACAATTACTATATCTAACACAAGGAACAAAAGACAATTTAGAAGAGATTAAAAAAGAAAATAAAAATATAATATTAATACTTGGTCATTATGGAAATTGGGAATTAATAAAGCAACTCCCACTCTCTACTAACATACAAGTACAAGCGCTATATAAGCCTTTAAAGAACAAATTTTGGAATAATAGAATCAAAAATCGTAGACAAAAATATGGTATCCGTCTTATTCCTTCACAACATGCTCTACGCATATTACTTAAAGAGAAAGATACTAATACTATGACTGTATTTATTGCGGATCAGTTTCCTGGTAAAAACAAGGGAATAAAACTCTCATTCCTAAACCAACAGACTAATATCTATACAGGTGCAGAACAAATAGCTAGAAAGCTCAATGCCTATGTATTATATGGAGAAATAACACCTTTTGGCAATAAGAAATGGCAATTATCTATAAGTACTATTTGCAAAGAAGCTACACAGACAGAACAAGGTTTTATTTCAACTCATTTTACTAAAGAATTAGAGAGAAGTATTCAGAAAAACCCTACTTTATGGCTGTGGTCTCATAAACGATGGAAATAGTATATACAAAAAAGCCAGAGCAATGCTCAGGCTTTCTTTATTCATTTTAATCACCTTAAATGATTAGTTTTTTCCTAAGAAAATTTGGAATCCTACTGCTAAACCAATACCATTTTGTGCTTTTGAATCAGCAACATTAGATTTACTATAGTTGTATCCTACAGTAGCCTCTAAAGCGACATTACGAGATACGAAGTGAGAATAACCTCCTTTTATATCAAAAGCAAAAGATGTTTTACTTGTTGCATTTTCTGTACCTGATATACCAATTGCTCCTTGTCCAAAGAATCTACCTGTAGCGCTTGCTCCTTCTGGGAAGTAGTAACGCGCAAATGGCATAACTTTATAATTCCAGTCATCTTTTACTGGTTTCTTATGTGTTGTTACACCAGCTCCAACTTCTAAACCAACTGCAAATCCATCAGAAATAAAATATCCTGCACTTGGATTAATATTAAGATTAAAACTTTTGTCTTCAAAGCTATAGCCTGTTGATCCTACAGAAGCTCCTACCATCCAGTTTCCTTTTTTAATAGGTGTAGTACCTACTTTTTCTGATAATTTTGGAGTTTCTACGTTGATTTGAGCATTAGCAGTTGTAATTCCAGCTACTAATAATGCTACCAATAAAGTAATCTTTTTCATAATTTTTACTGTTTAATTTGTAATCCTTTTACTAGACTAATTAGTATTTGTTTTAATAAAAGCTAAATTAATAAATTTAAACGTATTTATTACTGTTTTTTCAATAATTCTTGTTTTAGTTTAAGGAATTCAATATTTGAATTCACTAAACCATTTATCAAGAATGTTCTAGCTTCTTCAATATTAATAAAGTCTAGATACTTATACCATCCATCTGTTTCTAGTATCTCTTTGATCTTCGTAATCCTCTTTGCAGTCTCAGAAGCACTTCTCAACACATGGTTTGTATCATTAAGACAACCTTTATGCTTAAAAGTCACATATTTTTTTTCTAAATCTAGAATTATAGCATACAAAGGTTCTTGTTCATTGTTAGGAAAGAAGCTATCCCAGGTAGCATAGGCTAATGTATATACACTATTCTTATACTCATCAGATGTGATCTTCCATCTACAGTTAGCTGCTCTACCCCAGTGGTTTGCATACCTCGCCACCCCTTTCTCATCATAATAATACATACTCCCCGTCTTGCTTTTGTAATCAGGTTTTCTCCCTTCGATAAATGACATAGGTATTTCTTGCCATTCGCAATAGGTGTGTTTAAAAAAGTTGAATCTACTGTATTTTTTCATTGTTTAATCTAACTCTTCTTGATTTTTTAGGATAGTAATACCTAAGGTTTCCATTTCTTTTTTTGCGTTCACTAAACCTTCTGCTGTAATAGGTTTAGTAGCAAAATCCAAAAAGAACGTCTTGATTCCAGCTTCTTGGGCATCTTTTGCACTAAAATAAACACAGAATTCTGCCGCTAAGCCACATACATATAGTTCTTTTACTTCTTTGTCTTTTAAAAAACCTAATAGTCCCGTGCTATGCTGGTGATCATTGTCGTAAAAACCACTATAGGAGTCAACTTCTACATTCATTCCTTTTCTAAAAATAGCGGCTACTTTAGTTGTGTCCCATTCAGTGGTAAACTCCGCTCCTCTAGTTCCTTGTATACAGTGCTCTGGCCATAGTACTTGTGGGATTCCATTGAGATTTATTAGATCAAATAGATTATGACCAGGATGTTGACTAGCAAAACTCTTATGGTTATTAGGATGCCAATCTTGAGTTGCTATGATTAAATCAAATTGCTTTTGGATTGTATTAATAACAGGGATAATCTTATCACCATCTTCTACAGCTAAGCTACCCCCTGGCAAAAAATCATATTGTAAGTCTACTACTAATAATGCTTTCATATCGAGATTTATAAATATATGTGTTCTAGAACAAAAATACTAAAAGAGTAGCATGAGAGATAGTGATTATACATATTACTTAGTATTCTTTTCTATTAGTAAAAAGTATACTAAACAGATATATTTATTTTATTTAATAACTTTATATTTGTAATCAAATAAAATTAACTCTCAACACATAATAAAATATGTTTTTTAACAACAAAACAAACATAACAACTGTATTAGTCTTATTGTTCTCTTTTAACTTATTTGCACAAAAAGGAATTTTTAAAAAAGGAATTATAACCCCTAGTACTTATTATGAAACTTTAAATTACACACTAAAAGATGATCATATCTATGTGGATGTAATTATTGAAGGCAAAACCTATAAGTTCATTGTAGATACTGGTGCCCCGACATCAATTACTTTTAATGTAAAAGGAGATTTTAAGTTTATATATGAAGATGAATTACATGATGCTTCTAACAATGTATCTAAAGTTAAGTATGTAAGTATTCCAAGCATTAAAATCGGAAAATTAGAATATAAAAACTTTACTGCAGTTCAAAGTGATATGGATGCATTTAAATCATTAGGTGTAGATGGTCTGATAGGTGGCAATATGATAAGTAAAAGTTGTTGGGACTTTGATCTTGAAAACAATAGAATAACACTCTCTAATACTTTAAATAAAAAAGATATAAATTTATTTAATAGAATTAAAGTAAAAAAAGAAGACTCAGGTACACCTACCCTAAAAATGACTTATTTTAATGGTCTAAAAGAAAAGAATATTTTCTTTGATACAGGTTATAATGATTTCTTTTACCTAAGCGAAGATGTATTTAACACCCTGAATGATAAAAAAGTATTTTCTAAAGCACTTACTGGTGAGGGGGTGATTAGTTATAGTGCTTTTGGTCCAAGTATAGGTAAAACATACATTGCTCCTTTAGAGATGAAAGTTGGTAATTATGAAATTCCTGTATTTCTAACTGCTGTAGATGTAGATGATACTAGTAACTTAGGGGCTAAATGGCTTCAGTATTATCGCACCATCTTATATAAGAATCACTTTTACTTTAAACCTTACAATAAAAGCTTTTCTCTAACTTATGAGCATATAGGGATTAAAACTAAACTAAAGAATAATGAACTAGTTATTTCTTTTGTTTGGGACAGTCCAGCTATTAGAAAGAATAACCTAAAAATAGATGATAAAATATTATCAGTAAATGATAGAGAGATAAGCGCTATGTCTAAAGAGGAACTTAAAGAAGTACAACGCAATGCATTTAAGACAGATAAAGTAAAAATAGAAGTGAATACAAAAGGTAATTTTATTGAATTAAATAAAGAAACAATCTTGAGTATTTAAAAACTAAAAAAGGCATTCAATAAATTGAATGCCTTTTTTTTAGGGTAACTAATGGGTTTCGAACCCACGACCTTCGGAACCACAATCCGACGCTCTAACCAGCTGAGCTATAGCTACCAT
>NZ_JBBPHJ010000021.1:0-61067 GCF_038039665.1 Myroides sp. C4067 | reverse complement strand
GCACCTCTTTCTTGAAGCAATATTGAAGAGGTCTTGTCGCACTCTTGAAGAGGGGGCTTAAAATATAGTAACAAAAAAGCCCTAGACTATATGATCTAGGGCTGCGGGTAATACATTCTTTAATGAAAAAAGCTCTTACCTACTGACAAGAGCCTTACTCTATAATTATTTCTTTTCTTTAAAGGATTCAAGCATTGAAGTCATCACGCTCTCATATTTCTTCTTTTTAACCATAGTAGTCCAGCTCACTATTTGATAGTATCTATCTTTTCCTTCTATACAAGCTAGTTTATAATGAACGAGAGTCCCATTTAAATCTCCATCATAACTAGTCAAATAAGCAGGTAGTCCATTCACACTAGTCTGTTCTAGTTCTGTATCTTGTTTTAAATTCAAACTAGAAGCGATAGAAGAATTCGCTAATTCAGCATAAACTTTAAAGTTAGGAGCTGGATTGCCATAAACCTCTTCAACAATCTCTTTAAACTCTACCTTATTATCTTCCACTATCACTACATAGAAATCATCCTTTTTGTTTTCCATTTGAAGGACGGCATCTTTATTCAGATTTTTAGCAAGAGAGAGTTCACTAGGAACCTCAATCGTCCCCAAATCACCAATATTTACTTCTTTTGGCACTGTAGACTCACTACAAGAAATCAAAAAGAAAGTAAATAAGCTCATCATTATAACAATACTTCTTATCATCGTTATTCTGTTATTTTAAATATTATAGGATTGTAAAGGAACAAAACTTTTATTTGTTTTTCATAATCTCTGAAAACAATTCAACACTTCTTATGCGTTCCTCTACTCCATAGATCGGAGTAGTGATCATAATCTCATCAACCTCAATCGTATTAAAGAAATCTGTTAAACCGCTTTTTATTCCTTCTTTGTCTCCTATAAAAGAGAAAAATGTTTTTTGCTTTACAATGAACTCTTCATAGTCTGTCCAATTGCCCTCCATAGATTCACAAGGTCTCTGAAGAGGTTTTCTATCATTTCTAATAATTCCTAAAAACATTTTATAAAATGATGTAGCTAGTTGTTCAGCTTTTTCATTCGTATCTGCAACTATTGCATTCACACAAGGCATAAAATAGGGTTTATCTAATTGTGCAGATGGTACAAAATTCTTTCTATAAATATTAGCTGCTTGTAATAAATGATCTGGAGCAAAATGACTTGCAAATGCATACGGCAAACCTAACTCAGCTGCTAAATATGCACTATCTGTACTAGATCCTAGTATCCACATCGGTATATCACATCCTTCTCCAGGAAATGCTCTTACCTTAGCTCCTTCATTTACTTTAAAAAAACGCTTTAGCTCCTCTATCTGTTGTGGGAAAAAATTAGCTGCATGTACGTCATTACGTCTCAAAGCAAGGGCTGTAGCCTGATCGGTACCTGGTGCCCTACCTAATCCAAGATCTATTCTACCTGGATATAACGCCTCCAAGGTTCCAAACTGTTCAGCAATAACTAAAGATGGATGGTTTGGTAACATCACCCCTCCTGAACCTATTCTCAATGTAGATGTCCCTCCTGCCAAATATCCAATCAAAACAGATGTGGCGGAAGAAGCTATATGTGGCATATTATGATGTTCTGCCAACCATAGTCTATTAAAGCCAACTTTTTCAATATGTTGTGCTACTTTTAAAACATTCTGTAAAGTTTCAGTCGTTGTTTTATCCTCACCTATAATCGCAAGATCTAAGAATGAGAATGGTATATTATGATTCATATAAAAATTCAATTAAAATGATATGACACAAGATAACATTAATAAACAGAATGCTATTCGCTGTTATAAAAAATTAACACCATGAGTTATATTAACTTATTAATAAGCTTATAAACAATAATTTATACCAATAAAAAATCGTAAATTTATAACACTAATCATTACTTAAATAATATGATGCACATACAGAACTTATTAGAGCAGATAGAGTATGGTGAGAAGAAACCAGCTATCAAAATACTAGTGGATAACGACTTTTCTAAAGAAATCAGAATTGTATTCAAAAAAGGACAAGAGATGAAAGAACATAAGACATCCTTCCCTATAGTCGTGGAAATCGTAAAAGGAGCGATAACATTCGGGGTGGAAGGAAAGCCTTATGACTTAAAAGAGGGACACTTAATCGCGCTAGAACCTAATATCCCACATGACCTAACAGCTCTAGAGGATAGCATAGTACGACTAACCTTACATAAATCTGATCAGGTCACAAGAGTGATGAATGTCATCAAGGACTAAGTATAGTTATCTTCTACAAGTATTACTACGCCAATACCTGCTAAAATATATTGCTTATTAGATAACAAAGAATCCTTATAAGTACAGTAAATTTGCACAAATCAGAAAAAAATGAAAAAAATAATATCTAGCATACTGTTACTATCAAGTACATTCTGTCTGGCACAAAATCTAGAAATTATCCCATTAGGAGTCTATGGCGGTGGAGATGAAAGCAACTTATCGTCTTATCTTATCGGAGTAGAAAACACAAATAGCTATATCGCTCTAGATGCTGGTACTATACATAGTGGTATCAATAAAGCAATCGAAGAAAAAACATTCTCAGCAGATAATGGTACGATACTACGCGACTATATCAAAGGGTATTTTATATCACATGGGCATCTAGACCATCTATCAGGACTGATTATAAACTCTCCTGAGGATTCTTCTAAGCCTATATATGCGTTACCATTTGTCATTGATATTTTTAAGAATAACTATTTCACTAATGCTTCATGGGCTAACTTCGGTAATGAAGGAGAAAAACCTATACTAGGTAAATACAAATATACAAGAGTAAAACCAGCACAATCCTTCAATATAGAGAACACTTCTCTATCTGCTGAAGTATTTGAACTTAGTCATGTAAATCCACAGTTAAGCTCAGCTATATTAGTAAGAAATAATGATGAGTATGTACTCTACTTCGGAGATACAGGAGCTGATAGAGTAGAGAAAACGACTAAACTTAACTATATCTGGGAGTACATAGCACCTCTAATCATTAATAAGAACCTTAAGACTATATTAATAGAAGTATCTTTTCCAAATAGCCAACCTGAAGATAAACTATTCGGACACTTAACACCCAAACTGTTAAATGAGGAATTAGGTAATCTAGCAAATCATGTAGGTAAAGAAAACTTAAAAGATTTAAATATAGTTATTACACATCTAAAACCTAGTGGGACAGCTATAAATACTATCAAAGAAGAATTAGCTAATCAAAACGAATTTAAAATCAACTATATCTTCCCTGTACAAGGGCAAAAAATAAAGTTACAATAACCAAAAAAGCCGTCTGCGTAGACGGCTTTTTTGGTTATATACTATATCCTTATCATTAATTTGATTTTTGTTTAAAGAACATCTTGTCTACAATAAACACAAGAAAGAATGCTACTAACGATGGAATCAACCAAGGTACGTCATAACTACTCAATGGCAATGACTTAATAAATTCTGCAGATGACTGAGAATACTCTATAAAGTCATATTTAAAAGCAATAAAAGAGCTAAACTGAATCAATGCTACAACTGTAGTAGTTAAGATTGCTCCAACGAAAGGAGCTTTTCTAGTCACAGATTTACCAAAAGCCACCATATAAATGATCAATGTCAATGTAATAGGATATATGATTCCTAAAAATGGGGCTGCATAATCAATAATACTATCCACTCCTTTGACTGCTAATACTGCAGAAGAAATACAAGTAACTACAACCACAAACTGATAACTAAGTTTTCCTTTCGTTAATTGGCTGAAGAAGGTACCAGTAGCACACACTAACGCAATCGCAGTGGTCAAACAAGCTAAAGCTATACATAATGATAATGCCAGAGTCCCTTGACTACCTAATACTCCATTAGAGATATGCAACAATAACTCTGTTCTCTTTAAATCATCTGTAATAGGGTAACCTGAGGTTGCTCCTAAGTATACTAATCCACCATATATGAATAATAAACATGAGATAGCAACAACACCTGACATATAAGTAACCTTTGTTTTCTCTTTAGAACTCACATAGCCAGCAGCCTTCACTGCAGAGATGATAATACCAGCATAAATCACTGATGCTAATACATCCATAGTCTGATATCCCTCAGCAAATCCAAGTCTAAATGGATCTGGATAAGAAGTATTAACTAACTTAGAAGTATCTAAAGGATTGACTATACCAATCACTACCATCGCTACCAAAAGAACTAACAACATAGGTGTCAAATACTTACCTATAATATTAACTACCTTAGACGGAGATATCGAAAGTAACAACGTAATCCCAAAGAAAATAACAGAAGACCATACTGCACTAAAATCAGGAAAGACAGATAATACCCCTATCTCAAAGGTTGTTGCTGCTGTACGAGGAATAGCAACCAATGGTCCTATACTAAGAATAATAGCTGTAGCTAATACCCATCCTAATGTACTATTGATCCGTTTACCTAAGTCTGTAAATTCGTCTCCAGAAATCAATACAGCAACAATTCCTAAAAAGGGTGCTAGTATTGCGGTGATAGAAAACCCTGTAACAGCCGAGGTCCAAGAACCTTCTGTAAACAATCCAATAATAGGAGGCAAAATTATATTTCCAGCACCAAAAAACATGGCAAACAATGCAAAACCAATAGTTACTGCATCAAAGATGGATTTTTTATTCATTCATTAAATTTTAGGTAGTTAACATTTGTTTTATTCTATAGTAAAATCAGTAAAATTTCTTAAAATTTGTACTTAAAAATAACATTCAATATCTTTAGTTTTACTTAAGAGGAGCACAATATATAAAATAATAATCGGCTTAGATATATACATACCAATATTTTACACCATATTCATTTAGATTCAGTGATAATTTAACACCTTCTAGAATATGTTAAAAAAAACAACACCAATAACCGAATTAGAAACAAAAAAAACTAAAAAATGATTCTTTTTACTACCAATAACTTAAAAATAGAAACAATTCAATTAGGAGAAGACTTAAATGACCTATTAAAGATTCATAACTGTCCTGACACAATGAAATGGATTCCATCTAGGGCAAATCACTGGGATTCTGATGCTTTAAGAAATAAATATGCAAAAAACGATCTCCTCTATTCTCAAGGATTAGGAATCTATAAAATTTCTTTAACTCATAACTCACGAACTAATATAATAGGAGAAATACTCCTCCTTAAATACACAGACCAAGAAGAAAAAATAGAGATAGGGTACATTATATATAAGGATTATTGGCAAAAAGGTTATGGTACAGAATTACTACATGGTATAGAACTCTTCATTCAACAAAAATATGCTTCGAAAATCCTTATCGCGCAACTCTATGAGAGTAATATATCCTCACGTAAGCTATTAGAAAAAATGAATTATTCACTTATAGATAGACAAGAACTGGATAACAACACCTACAAGTTACTCTACCAGAAAGAAATCTTATCTACTCTGTAGGGCATGATACAAATTATCAAATACTGGTATCACTAGTCTAGCTCTCTCTGTAAGAGAGTACTCAATATGCAATGGCTTTTGATTAATTATACTCTTAATTAAGAAGCCATCCTCTTCCAACTCTTTTAAAGCTACAGAGACAGATTGTTTATTAGCACCTTCTAATAAACGCATATAATCTCTAAACCTCCTAGGCTGCTCTTCTGTAATATGAATGATATGAACTTTCCATTTGCCACCAAGCGTTTTTATTAGTTCTTCTGCTGGGCACTTAGTAGTTTTCTCATCGTTGTTAACCATAATTCATATTTATTTAGTTACAAAGCTACACAATTCCCTTTATAATGGAAAAACTAGTGTAATTGATATTCTTTTAATACTACAGAATATTAAAATATAACATCACTTCCAACAATTTCTCATTTCAGACTAAGCAAATGGTCAAAAAAGTCTCATTTTTTGCTTTATTATTTTATCATATAAATTACAAAATAATATGTTTCAAATATTAAATTATAATCAATCATATGTAATAAATCGTAAAAATAAAATACTCATATATATAAATCAAATGAATAAATAACAATTTTAAAACACAATAAATATAATAATCAATTCATTTTAAGTAAAAAAGACAATAAAAAACACTTTTTACACAACATTGATATATTTCATATTATTAATTTTACACTAACAAAACATCAACATATTATTAACATAAAATTTAAATATGATTAGCCATTTAAAAAACACGACTTAGTATAAACCTAATACACAAAACTCACACTCCCCAACCGAGTTTGCGTATTAAAAATCACCTACATCATGACAAGCACAGCATCAAAGATCGTAATTCCAACTAAAATAGTGGAATTTAAGAATCCACCTAAAGATGATTTTATCATTTTTCAACAAGGGGACGAAACAAAGAAAATATCTCCATATAACAAAAGGAGTTATTACAAACTTTCTTATTTAAAATCAAAGAGTAAATTCTTTGATGGAAATAAAGTGATTGAGTTAGAAGGTCCATCATTATTCTTTTCTAACCCGGTATCTCATTATACATTCGAACCAGTATCAGAAAAACCGGAAGGATACTACTGTTTATTTAACAGCAGCTTCTTAGGCTATAAAAGTCACTTATTAAAAAGCATTCTTGCCCACTTACACGAGAATCCTATTTACCTTTTAACGCCACAACAAGATGAGTTTATTTCTTATGTATTTAAGAGAATTGAAGAAGAAAACAATCAAAAGTATGCGCAGAAATACGAATTAATGCGTAACTATATTGAAATCATAATACATCAAAGCAATAAACTAAATGCTACTTATACTGTAGACCAGAGTGTAAATGCACCACAAAGATTGTGTTCAAAATTCTTAGAATTATTAGAAAAGCAATTTCCGATTGAAAAAACAAATACAGTAATCAAATTGAAAACGCCTAATGATTTTGCAAAAGTGCTGAATGTACACGTAAATCATCTCAATCATACTTTAAAGAAAACAATAGGAAAATGTACTAGTGACTGTATCCAAGAGAGACTATTAATAGAGTCACAAAAATTACTAAAGTCTAAACCATGGAGTGTAGCTGAAATAGGCTATTGTTTAGGATTTGAATACCCAACGTATTTTTCTAGCTTTTTTAAGAAATATACTTTACTTACTCCTAATCAATATCGCAAAAATTAAATAATGATACAAAGATGTTTGAATTGTTTTACAATCAATTGAATAACTCAACTTAACTTTGTGGAAGAACATAGAAAACAACTTTACTAAAAATTACAATTGCAGAAAACTGCAAAAACACATTGCTTATCTTCAAGCTAAAAAAATGAAGAATAGTAGCCCTAAATCTTTTTTATTGTTAAAAAAGCCACCTTTTAGAAGGTGGCTTTTTGTTTTGTCACTATTAAAGTTTATTTACTAATTCTACTTCAAATACAAGAGTGCTATAGGGACCAATCTCTTTACTAATATGCTCTTCTCTATAAGCGTATTCTGGAGGTGTGACCATTCTAAACTTAGTGCCTATTGGCAATAATGGAACAACCTGTTGATAGGCTAGAATTAATTTGCTCAGGTTGAAAGAAGCGGTCTTCCCTCTAGCAATAGAACTATCAAAAACTTCTCCATTGATATTAGTACCATGATAATGACATTCTATGCGATCAGAAAGTTCTACTTTGTCCCCTTCACCTAATGCTATAATCTCATAAGCTACACCTGAGGGCAATAAGATCACTCCGTCCTTCTTTACATATTCTTCTAAATACTTAGCTCCTTCTTCTTTATTCTTCTGTTCTAACTGCTCTTTCCTTTTTTTTAATAACTCTGCGACACTCATAAGTATTACTCTATTTTAAACTTACCTGCAAAAATAATAGATAATTTCTATCCTTCATGCTCTTTATAAGTATGTAATTGCCAAATACTAAGGTTATCCATAGCACGTGTACATCCCACATACCATTCATAAGGAGTTAGTTTATTCGGTTTATCCACTACAAGAATAACATTCTTACGTTCTAATCCTTTAAACTTAACTGCTGTAGTATACTGGAGTTTCTTAGGCTTTAATGTAAGATTCTCAACTGTAAGCTCCTCCATTCCTAATTCTAGAATTAAATCAGCAACGTTATTACGTCTCTGCCACACTTTACTTTGTACCAACACAATTACATCCTCAGCGTTTAATGAAGAACTAGGGTCATTAATACTGCGTATCACTTCTTCCATTGCTTCTTTAATCGTCACTTGGTCATAGAATGAACGCAATTCAATTTCATCATACTCTTTCTGATGCACACTCACCTCATCCCAATCATCAGGATGCGTTTGAATATGTTCTGAAATCTGACGAATCTGTGACTTCTGTGCACTTCGTCGTATTTTGTGTAATTTAAAATGAGTAAAATACTCTTTCAAGAAATAAGCATAATCAGAAACATCACGTCCAAAAAGAGAGAAGCTTTGGTCTAGATCATAAAGAAGCATAATATTCCCTTGTTTCATTCCATTATGATTACCACATAACTTATGCATCATTAAGTGAAGATTACGATCAAACAAATCTTGTGCTTCGTCTACAATCATATAATCATAATTAGGAAGCTTATCTATTTCTTCTAAATGAGTAATCGTCTTTCTAATATAGTCTGCAAATTTCTCTGGTTCTATATATAAAAGATCACGCTCAGTAACACCAGGTAAATACTTCATCACAAACTGTGTGAATGTAATGCAGTCTATACGAACATTACTCGCCTTAAACCTCTGTGCATTATAAGCACATAACAAAGAGTTCCAGCACAAATAAATACCGTGTCTTCCCACCTGCATCTCACTATACGCCATCGCCATAGTAGTCTTACCTGTACCTGGCGCTCCTTCTATCATTAAACGCGGGTTTTCAGAAAGAGAGTACAGTATCTCTAAGTTTCGTTCTTTTAGCCATTCTAACGAATTTCTAGATTGGAAGACATTGGTATCCTGAATCATTGGACTGAATGTATTCACAATATTATCCAATTCTGCTTTCGATAGATTATTAAATCTAATAGGGTGTGTATTCTCTAATTTCTGCTTAGAATAATCATAGATATGTAATAGAAATTTCTCTATATTCTTATATCTATTGCGTCGAGTGTAGTCACTAAATATAAGATTCTTATCATAAATAGTATTCTCAATAGCAATTTTAGTAGTTGGAAAGGCCACTGCTTCACAGAATAATATATGCTTAAAGCTAGGGAACACTTTATTCATCAAAGTGTATTTATATCCCTTCACTTGTTCAAAAGGGTTTTGGTTTAGCCACTTCTTACGCTTACCATCCTTAAAACAGAAACGTCCTTGGTCAACAAAAATATTCCCCCCTTTTACTTCTAAGACAATAATTCCAAATTTAGAAACAATGATAAAGTCAAGCTCAGCGTCCGCTTTAGCCCTTTTTATCTTAGAGTTATCATGAAAAGGAAGTTTCATACTATACCATACATACCAATCATGAGGGCTTTTAGACAGGGATTCTACAATATCTCCATATATTAAAAACTCTCCATAAGGAACCTTGTTCCCATTTATAAAAAGTTGCTCGAGCTCATCTAGAGGGTACTCCGGATAAATCTTTAAAGCCATGACTCTACATTTTTTTGATGAACATCTAAATTACGCCTTTTACCTCAACTCTACTCTATATTCTACAATTAAAAAAGGATAAACTAAAAATAGCTTATCCTTCTATAACATTTACATTTAAATTATGAAAAACTCCCTCTTCATCTTCATTATTCTATTGCAAAAATAGACCTAGAGAATGTCATAAGATATCATTCAAAAAATAAACGACTATTTATTTCTAAATAGTCGTTTATAAATATATTATTCTGTTGGAAACTCAGGTCTTCTCATCTTAAATCTACTTCCTGATAGAGATTCTAAGAATGCTACTATCGCTTTTGTTTCTTCTTTCGTTAACTCTAAAGGTTTCATTAAAGGATCTGTTACAGGATATAAAGGATCTTTCGCTTTTTGTTCTGCTGTAGGATCTATCATGTGCATACCACTATTATACATATTTACGATTCCTTCTAGATCGTCAAATAATCCATTATGCATCCAAGGTCTAGTGTTTAAAAGATCTCTTAAACCAGGAGTTTTAAACTTCCCTACATCATTAGGATCTTTCGTTACTTCATATCTACCTAGATCTTCAAACTTGCGTTTATAGTAAGTCAATCCAATATTGTGAAAAGACTCATCTGTCAAGTACTGCCCATGATGACAATTCATACATCTCCCTTTCGTTCTAAACAAATGCATACCATAAATTTCTTGGTCATTAAGCGCTTTATATTTACCGTCTATAAAAGCATCTACTCGGCTAGGCTGACTCTTAATTGTCTTTTGAAACGTAGCTATAGCACCTACAATACGGTCATAGGTAATCTTCTCATCACCGAAAGCTTCTTTAAAATAAGGTTTATACCCTTGTACTTTACTCAATTTGGCGGGTAAATCTACTACGTCCATTGCCATTTCGTTATGAGCAGATAATGGTCCATTAGCCTGTTCTTCTAAACTATTAGCTCTACCGTCCCAAAAATAAGAAGTACGCTCTGCAGTATTATATAACGAAGGGGTATTACGTGCTCCTTTTAAGTGATCATGTCCAAGTCCCACCATACGTCTATCTGTCCATCCTAATTCAGGATCATGACATGAACTACACGATATCTGATTAGACTTTGACAATTTAGGATCAAAGAATAACATACGACCTAAAATTACTTCAGGTTTCGCTTGTTCTGTAAAATAGTCGTTATCACGTTTAATACTTCCCATCTCACTCCATTCCACACCTTCATCTATAGTTGGTGCCGGCCATTGTGAAATAGGCTGCTTATAGCTTTCTATTATTTTTTGATACTCAGGGTTGTCGCTTCCTAAGAATCCTACAAACTTTGGACTAAAACTAAATAATCCAAAAGCTAAGAATCCAGATAATAAAATAACTACCTTTTTCATTGTTTATTTGTTGTTAGTTAATAACTGCTTAGAAAATAACTCCTAGAGACATTCCTATATAGTTATTTGTTTTGTTTATATTATACTTTGTCTGTTCATACTGAATCTGAGCAAACATGGCTGGTATATTACTAACCTTCACATCATATCTGGCTGTAATACCATAAGTCTGATAATTAGCAGTCTGAATCGCTAAATCATGTTGTACCCATTCTGTCATAGCAGGGCTCTTATACGATGTTACCAAATTCACAGTATCCTCCTTAAGATTACGCACTCTAAAATAAGGGCTTACTGTTATGATATTAGATTGATTCAATTGTCGCATATAATCAACTTCTAATCCATAATGTAAATATGTGAATCGCTGTCTAGCCTGAGTATCTCTTCTCTTTTCTTCTGTCTGTTCTACTGTGAAAGAAGGTGAAACTACTAATCTACTAACATCTGTACTATATTGATAAAATAAAGACGTATACACATCACTTCTTACAAACTTATACAGATCTTGCTCTCCTATCTTTCTCTCTAACTTTTCTGTTTTAGAATAAAAAGACTCAATTCCTCTTGATTCACTTAGTAAGTAATTAACTTTTGCTCCTAAACGATGTTCATCTAGATCAATATATTTAATTCCTCCTATTGTATATTTTTTAGTTTTAAGTACAGACATTTCTTTTGAAGGACTACTTCCAAAGTTCTTCTCAATATCAAACTGCCCAAACGAACCTTGTATCAAAAAGTCCTTACCTTTATTCTTAGCTATAGTTCCTCCTACCTCATATCCTGTTCCCTCATAAATCATCTTCATATCTACAGCAGAACTAAAGTAATAATTATAAGCTCCTAAACCTGTCAGGTGATACGCTATGGGCTTCCCTAATAGACTGACAAACTTAATTGTACTATTCTGAGTATATTTATTCCAATTTGCATACACTCCTAATTCGTAGTCCTTATAAACATTATAGTTTACTCCAATGCGCAAATTTAAATCTGAAGAGGTATTCTTAGGTCTTGGATCTATTTCTCTATAACCACTTTTGGCCTGATAACTAACTTCTCCTCCTACTGTCCACTTATCAAATTGTCTAGCCATCCCCCCTGCAAACTGATAAATTTCTTGCTTCATGGTACCTCCTATAGAATCACCTAACACATAAGGTCCTAGGATATGTCTGTCAAGATTCTCATTCCACTTCATATTCTTTTGCTTCTGAGTATTATAAGAAGCGCTTCCCCATAGGACAGTATTATTCTTTAATCGTTGATAAGAAGAGGTATTAACCTTAAAGGCATCTAAGCCATCTCCATCCTGTACCAAATAAGCATCCTTACTGTCTGATAGATAATTCAGACTTAATTCAGAAAAAGACAAAGGACTATACGATGTCATGAAAGCACGATTAGCAAAAAAGTCTTGTCCGAATACGATATTCATATCCCGTTGAGCTAGTCTACTTTCGTATAAATTAGAATCTGTTCTATCCTGAGCTTGAACCTCAACACAAAATAATACACTAATTATCGCAACTATATTTATATATGTATTTTTCAATGTACTCTTATTTTATTTATGATGTATTCCGTCTTTTAGAGACATCTCTGACTGAGGAACAAAATCAACTGAAGAATTATTAGTATCCTTATACACATTGCGACCTTGCTCATTAGGTCCTAAGACTTTTCTTCTGATAGTCTTTCCATAACGCGCTTTATCAGATTCTGATGTTGCACAGTATGAATAGCCGCTATCTAAAGAAGGAGCAGTCACTAGACGTTCAAACTTATCAGGAATACTTCCATTAACAGCATCAATAACCCACGTATTAGGCATTTTATATCTGCTGAACTTCTGTTCTTTCCCTGCAGCTGTCAAATAACTATAATCAAACTTATAATTGGCTAACCAAGTATCTGCATTCTCTCCTTCAGGAAAACGAGCTACGATATATCCTGTCTGTCCACGGTCATGCATAGCGAACATACTAAAGTTTAACTTCGTATAGATCATCATCACATTAGGTACATTAGGATTATCTGGTTGTACATTCTTAGGGTTTTCAGTAATAGGAAATTCAAAATCAGCATTAGATAAATCAGCCCCTGGTACATTGGCTAAGTTATGATTCTGAGCATTATCTGCTATTACAATAAAGTCTCCTGGCTCTACTGGGTACTGTGTACCGTTACCTGGTAACATCATTACAGATTGTAAAACGAAAGCTTCGTTTAATACATCTGGTGTTTCTTTGTTATCTCTAGTCGTCAAAAACTCAGATTGAGCGATCAATAATCCATCTGCATAAAGTACTCTATCAGTATTATTAACTAGTTTAAAGTATTTACCTGTTTGGTATGCTTTTAATTCTGTCGTTTGTAATCCAGCAAAGAATATTTCTTCAAAGATAAAGTCATCGTTAAGTTGTTTGACAAATAAATTAATTGTCATATTTACTATCTGATCTGTCACATCTAGCATTTCGCTTTTACTTCCTAGTCCTACTTCTTCTTTATCTTCTAATACACCTATTCCTTCTGCTGACATTCTATAAGCCCCCACAGGTAGAGCTACAGAGAAATAAGGAGAACCTACTGCTTTCTCCACTATTCTTAAACCTGTATTAACTTCAACAAACTCTACTTCTAATTCTTTTATTTCTTTAATACCTTCTACTTTAAATGCCATAGAAACAGTCGAATTCTGATTACTTCCAAGCGCATTATCATCTGTCAAACACGAGCTCATTAACAAGCTCATTGTCATCATCAATCCGTATAAAAATATATGCTTTAATCTCATTATCTTAAATATTGAAGTTTATTTCCATTCCAAAGTAAGGTCCGCTATCATCTTTTCTATTTACATTCACTCCATTATATGTATATGAAGAATAGTGTGTGAATAATCGATTAACGAACATCGATGCCTTTACTGATTTATATATTCTCTTTGATATTTTAAAATTAGCATTAAATGTAAATGGTCTTCTCTCCTCCATACCATCTGTCTTAGAAACAGGTCTAACTAGATGTTGTAGTAATGGATCATTTGCACTTTCTTCCGTATAAGGATGAACTACATTATCTATTCCCATATATGCATAAGGAGCAGCAACTCTATTTAGATTTAGGTTTCTTCTAAACACATCTCCCTGTAAAGAGGCAGATATATTCATATCTAAGCTAGGCAAATAAGTATCTACAACCACATTGTACACTAGAGATGATCTTCTATTCCCATTGTCATCTGCATAAATACCTGTGTATAAATACTGTTGTCCATTTACAGAGATACCCGGTCTCCAAAGAATAGAAGCGCTATTAGAATATGTCGTTTTAAACCATGCTCCATTTAAAGTAATACGAGTATTAATCCCTTCAAAACGAGGTGAAGAATATCCAAACTCTATTCCTTCTTTTAATGTTGAGCTTCCATTTTCAGTATGTGTATACTGCATCATGTCCTGTCTGTATGAATATGGCGATTGATCTAAATCTGGCTTGCCTAACTCATCATTCCACACTATATCTTTAGACTCGTATCGCTTATACTCAAACCCCATAAACTGAGTCATATCTCTAAACCCTGTTGTCATCTTCTCATCGAAGTAAGTGATATAAAACTTGTGTTTTTTATATTCTAAATCTAAACGAATCTCTTTCTTCGTATTCTTCGCGCCTATCAAACTATGGTTAGCCAAAGGCATTCTGTAAGTATAGAACTGTGCGTATGCATTATCTGTCTTAGGATCTAGGTAACTTACTTGCACCATATCGAAGTAACGATCTTGTGGATATAGAAGAGCTAAAGTAGGTTGTTTATACAGTTCTCCATATCCTACTGTAATATCAGTCTTTAGATATTCCTGTCCCATCTTTAGCTTAGGAAGTCCCCATTGGAAGTTGACACGTGGCTCTGCAAATACCCTATCACTAATGCTAAACTCTTTTCCAACACCTAATAATTTAGACATTCTAACTCCTGCATATAATTGTAAGTGATGTTGACCTAAGTCATATTCCATACGATCACCTATATAAGCAGCTAATATCTGAGAAGCTGGTACTTCGTTAAAAGGACGAGGACGTTTCATAGTCCCTACAGAAGGAGGTAATAAAGGATCGAATAACTCTCCTCTACCGTTGTTCTTTGAGTATCTAAAGTCCATCCCTACTTCTCCATGATGTTTAATCCCAAAAGTAGAAAAACCTAATTCTGACTGTAACTTTGTGTTGATATTTAAAGGACGGCCTTCTGTCTTAGATGTTGCTATGTATGATGTTGGTAAAAATACACCTTCGTTTTCTCCTGTTTCATTTCCAACAGGAATAGCTACACGTCCATTCTGCTGTATAAAGATAGTCTCCTTAATATCTTCTATTCCTTGAGATACATAAGCATTCAAGGTTATATTCTTGAATAAAGCTTCTTTGCCAAAGTCAAGTTTTAGATTGTTACCTAATGAAAAGTACTGCTTTTTATTCTTATAACTATCTGTTCTATCATAACCTGTATCTGGATCAAACTTATCGTTATCAACAGTACCACTATAATCAAAATTTGCTTTCCAACTCAGATCATATCCTCCTACTACAAATGTTCTATCTGATCTCAATGATGATGATACTCTCTTATAGTTCTGAAGGACATCTGTAGGATCGTTCTTAGCATCCAAGAAATCTACACTTGCATTCAGTTTCCATCCTGTCTTAGTATCTATTCCTTTCCCTACATAATACAGTTTGCTAAAACCATCTACTTTAAAACGAGCTTGTAGTGGTGTATACCCTATCTTTCTATTTATCTTAATCAGACCTGAACTCAAATCTCCATAGGCAGCCGTAGGTATACCGCGAATAACCTCAACACTTTCGATATCATTAGTTGCCAAACTACGCATATCCACTCCTATATGAGAAGTCTTAGCTCCTCCTACAGATACCTGCATATCCGCATTAGTATTAATAATATTATCATCTACCATAAACTGTACCCCTAGAGCTCCAGTAGCGTATTTCTCTCCTGGATTATTCTCTCTAATTAAAGCAGCATTTGCTACCGTAAGTTTAGGATCCTTTGCTTGCCCTCCTGGTAATAATTCCATTAAATCAGCAAAGCTTGATGGTTGTAAATGCTCCATCGCTTGACGATTAATCACAGAAGTAGAAGTAAGCCCTTTACTCTCTGTAGCAGTAATGACCATTTCTTCTAATATATTAGAAGTAGCTGTCAATGTAATAGGTAATGTCTGACTTTGAAGTAAATTAACTACAGTAGAAGAACTTCCATAACCAATATGAAAGACCTCAACAGTATAAGTATCAGCTTTCAAATCAAAAATAGCAATACCTTGATCATCACTAACTTTTAACTGTGACTCTTTTGTTCCAGTTACCTGAATACTAGCATTATTAATATTTTTATTTTGAGCATCTTGCAATACGATCTTCAATTGCAACTTAGAAGATTGTGCAAAAACAGAAGAACAGAACAAGACTGTGAAAGTAACAAGTAGAACTTGAATAACTTGATATAAGCGTGTCATTGAATAACTTAATTAATCGGATGCCAAAAGTAGTCAACAAAACCTATATCTTCCAAGTTATTTAGACTTGATTCAAATTAATTCTATATATCTATTTAAGAATGAATGTAAATAAGTTTAAATCTTTATTTTATACAATAATTAAACACAATCATCAAATAAAACATAATATTACATACAATTCATCAGCACATTATAAGTTACTTCGATATAAATAGTATACTTTATACTACTAATAATATAAAAAGGCTTCTTTAGAACTAACTCTAAAGAAGCCTTTTACATTTAATTAAAGTAAATAAGCGTTACTTCGTTGGAAATATAGGACGTTCCATTTTATAGTAACTTCCTGACATTGATTCTAAAAATGCTACAATAGCTTTTATTTCTTTTTCATTTAATTTTAATGGTTTCATCAGTGGATCTGTTAGAGGAAAGAGCGGATCTAATGCTTTCTCTTCCTCTGTAGGATCTATCATGTGCATCCCACTATTATACAGATTCACTATTCCTTCTAAGTCATCCATTAACCCATTATGCATCCATGGCTTAGTCACTAATAGGTCTCTTAAAGAAGGAGTTTTAAATTTCCCTACATCTTCTGCTTTTTTGGTATGTAAGTACAGTCCTAAATCTTCGTACTCTCTCTTATAATATGTCAACCCTATATTGTGAAAAGACTCATCAGTAAGATATTTCCCATGATGACAATTCATACATCCTGCCTTAGTTCTAAATAAGTGCATTCCATATATCTCTTGTTCTGTTAGGTACTGATACTCCCCTTGTATAAACTTATCGAAACGACTAGGCTGACTTTTGATTGTCTTTTGAAAAGTAGCTATTGCACCCACTATTCTTTCATAAGTCACTTTATCATCTCCGTAAGTTTCTTTAAACAAGGGGTTGTACTCTTTATACTTGCTTAACTTCGCAGGTAGTGATTTGACATCCATATCCATTTCGTGATGAGCAGATAAAGGTCCCATCGCTTGCTCTTCTAACGTTAATGCTCTACCATCCCAAAAGAAAGAACTACGCTCAGCAATATTGTATAAAGAAGGAGTATTCCTAGCTCCTAATAAATGATCATTCCCCAGTGATACCTGTCTATGGTCTGTCCATCCCATTTCAGGATCGTGACAAGAGCTACAAGATATCTGATTAGACTTTGATAACTTAGGGTCAAAGAACAGTGCCTTACCTAATACCACTTCTGGCAAATCTTGTGTCTCATAGTATAATGTATCTACCTCTATTGCCCCAAACTCTTTCCATTCTACACTCTTATCTATTATCGGACTAGGCCAATAGCTTATAGGTCTTTTATATTGATCCGTAATCTCTGTGTATTCAGAAACTGATCTTACTTCGAAATTAGTGTATCCTATGAATAGTAATACCGCCCCAATAATAACACCTACCTTTTTTTTCATCTATCTTCTCTCTCTTTTAAAACGTAATCCCTAAACTCATCATCACACTACTGTTGTTTTGAAACTGCTTATAGTTTTGGAAATAATACTCTCCACCTACAAATACATCTATTACTTTCGGCAAAGCAAAATCATAACGAACCTTAAAGCTTCCTTCCCAATACTCTGCTATCTGAACAGCATAATTATTCAACAGCATTTGATTTATAGCATTGCTATTTCCATAATTAAAAGCAGCCTTTTCTTTAGCAGTTTGTCTTACCTTCCAATTAGACGCTACTGTCAATAGACTTCTATCTTTAAATGTGTACATCCATTGTAAATCTGCCCCTATATAGGTATACTGAATATCTGTTTTAGAATAAGGTTTTTTATAGCGTTCTACCTCTTGAGTTATTCCTATATAAGGTAAGATACTATACACACTATTTAAAGTTTCATACTTAAATACTCCACTTAATCTAAGATTCTTATTCTCGTATTTATATTGTTCTTCTTGTCCTATCTTTAAATAGTTTGTAGCACTCACATTGACAAACAAATTCTCTGTACCCTTTCTCGTCTTCATGTTCCCATCTAAGCGAACACCTAACTGAGTAGCCTGTATATCAAATAACTTCCCTACAGAGAAGAAATGTTCTATATCTTTAACTTTAGAAGCTTGCAAATCATCAAAATCAGACAATAACTTCTCAAAGCTAAACATATTCATTCCTACTGTAGCAAACCACTTCTTCTGATAAGTATCATATACTTGTAGAGAACCGCCATACCTCCAACCATCATAATAAGCCTCTCTTCTTTTTCCTTTCAATAGATTATTGAAGTTTCCCATTCCACTCATCTCATATATCACAGGAAATCCAGTAGGACTATAAAAGTCCATCTTGTGTTTCTGTGTATATTTCTCTATTGAGGTATTTACCCCTATAGTAAAGAGCTCCTCAAATACTCTACTCACCCCTATATTCCCTCCTAATCGAGCAGAGAGATTCTTAGGTCTAGGATCTATATTACGGTATTCCATCTTCGCTTTATAAAAACCAGAGATACCGATATTGTACTTTCCTAATCGTTGGGCATAACCACCAGCGATATGATAATCTTCATACTTAATATCTCCTCCTACGCTATCAGCTACCACATACGGAAATATTAAGTCGTAATCTGCACTCTCATTCCACATTACATCTCTACGCTTACCCTGTTGATAAGTAGCACTGCCCCACACAGCACTATGCTTATCTAATTTATGGTAAGCATTCGCTTGAAAAGACAAATCATCTCTGTTTTTGCCCTCTTGAGCTAAAGTTGTTTCATTCTTACTATTCTGCTTTGCGATTTCGAAAGAAGTTAAACTGTACTTTCTATAGTCTAAATAGTGAGATGGATTGACATAAATAGGTTCTTCAAAATGACGTATTACATCTTGCTTCTCCTTTACTTTTATTGCCAATGAATCTGACTGCTGTCCATATCCCCATACAGTACTCAACAATGACAACAGACATAACCCAAAATGAAAGTGCTTCATACTACACTAATTAATATTTAAATAATGACGGTCTTACTGCTGGTGCAAAGTCAACTGTCGAATTATTAGTATCTTTTAGAACATTGTTCCCTGCTGCATTTTTACCTATTACATGTCTTCTTACAGCCTTACCATATCTTCCTTCATCTCCTACATGTTGTGTGATATAAGTATATCCCATATCTACTGATGGAGATGTCACATTCCACATATACTCATCTGCAATACCTAAGTTTACAGCATCTACTATCCATGAGTTTGGAATTTTAATAGCAGAATCTACACTTGGATATACTTCTCCTCCGAATATCATTTCGTACTCATAATCATATATATTATCTACTACTAACTTCTCCGTTGTCATTCCCTCAGGCATTTTTACTAAAGCATAAGCATAACTTCCTTGAATATTAATCACTAATTCATCGTGAATCGTAATCATTTTAGCAGCTTTTAATCCTACTACATCATGTACACCATCTCTAAAATTCTGAAACTCTGCGTTAGTCAAATCAATTGAATTGCTGTTAAATTCTTTATGGTTAATAGCATTCTCTGCAAAGATTACTGATTTACCTGGCTCTACTGGGTGGTCTTTTCCTTTTCCTGGGAACTGTAAAATAGCTCCAGCAGACAATGCCTCACTCATAATATTAGGTGTATAATCTTGCTTATCGTTTGTCATAAACTTAGATTGTACAAATAACATTCCGTCTAAATACAATACCTCATCAGAGTTATTTGTTATTTTGAAGTATTGGTCATCTGTATACTGAAGCCCTTGTGGTGTCTTAGTCCCTGCGAAGAAAACCTCTTCTATTACAAAACCTGTACTACTCGTTTTAAATACGATATCGATAGCCTTAGTCATTTCTCTACCCGAGATCACTACCCCTTTAATAAAGTTACCTACTTTACTCTCCTCTACTACACCATTTACTTTATGTGTGATTACACCTTCTACTGTGATATCATAAGTACCTGTAGGAAGTGCTTTCTGTATTTTCTTATCTCCTTCATATACTAACTCTGTTTTCTTATTAGAGTTTAGTTCTGTCAACTTGATAGTCATCTGTTTTATCTCTTCTATCTTCGCATCTTGAGGATCATTAATCCAGAATGTTACGAAAGTCTGCTCATCCCCTGTCATATTACTATTGTCATCAGAAGAACAAGCATTAAAACCTAATACTACCAATAGTAGGCATAATGATTGTAAAAGTCGTTTTATCATTTTTATAAGTATTTATAGATTAAAATTTATTTCCATTCCGAAGTAAGGGTCTCTTAGTCCCTTTCTATTTACCTTAGTCCCATTCACAGAATATGGAGCATAGTAGGTAAATAACTTATTAGCGAACATAGACACTGTGATCTGCTTGTTTCTAAAACTCTTAGATAGCTTTAAGTTCACATCCATCAGCATAGGTGTTCTCCTAGATTTATCAGCATTGCTATGTTGTGGGATTACTAATTGTTCTAATAATGTTCCCTTTGCCTCTTCTGCATCATAAGGTCGTAATTCTCCATCTACTCCTACATAGTAGCTAGGCATTCCATTCATCGGTTCATTCTTTGCTAAGTAGTACCAGTTAAACTGAAATGAAGTAGAGAATTGTAAATCTAGTTTAGGGATATAGGTATCTAATAATAGATTACTATTTAGCTGTTCGTATTTGCTCTTAGGTTCCATTTCATCGTATAGTCCTAGGTACGGATAAGGCTTACCATTCACATTTGCATTAGAGTTACCACGTCTATAAGTTGGCAAACTATTGCCCTGTTTAGTTCTAAACCATGCCCCATTAATTGTAACACGAGTATTAATAACAGGAATTCTATTAGAACTATACTGAAACTCTATTCCTTCCTTATCTGTTCTACTACCATTACGAGAGAAATTGTATAAGAAGTTTTCATTAAATTGTTCATAAGGAAGATCCTCTTTATTCGGTACACTTGTGATATGATCATGATCTATACTAGAAGTATCATATCTCTTATAATCAAAGATTCCATACTGGTTCATCGTTCTAAACCCGTTGCTCATTCTTTCTTTAAACACCGTAAAAGTCAGCTGATGAAAACCCCAATTCAAATCTAACCTAGCCTCTAGCTTATTGTTTAAGGCAGGAGTCAATGCTTTGTTCTGTGGGTCAAAAACGCTCGTTTTATAATTAACTGTACGATAATCAGGATTACTGTGAAAATAGTTTAACTGCTGAACGTCTCTATAATATTTCTCAGGATAAAGAAGATTTAGGTCAGGGAATAATCTCTGCTGTCCCCATCCTAACGTTAAGTCTACTTTTGCTTCCTTATTCGCTACTACAAAAGAGGGCAATGTCCATTGTACATTCACACGTGGATCGATATACATATTTCCACTCATAGTGAAATCATTAGACAAGTTTTGCATAATAGATCCTCTCGCACCTAATGCTAATGTTAGACCGTGTTGTCCAAATTTCGCAGAAGAAATATGCTCTGCAAACAAAGCCGTCGTTACATAAGCAGGAATATCCTTATATGCTCTATTTCTATAAGTAGATTTAGGATCTAAAGGCTTATAGATATCATAGACCTGACCTCTACCGTTATTCTTACTATACTGCCAATCAATACCAGCACGTATATCTGTAGAAATAGCAGACATCTTATAACGAAATGCACTCACTACCTTAGCGAAGATATCTAGTGGCTTACCATCTACTACACTCTCTGCAATATAATTAGCCGTAGGAAAAAAACCATCGTACTCACCATCCACAGTAGAAAGTGGTAGTGCTGTAGCTGCCTCTAGCTGTACAAACTTTGTCTGGTTAATCTTATCGAAACGTTGATTAAACGTAGTCTGTAATTCTATACTTCTAAAGAAAGATTCATTTCTACTCTCATAAGTCACTATATTACTCAGACTATAGAACTGATTATCCACTTTATATTTATTCGCACCTGTCAGGTCAATATCTGGATCAGACTTAGCGTCATCTATAGACCCTGTATAACTTAGGTTGGATACCCAAGAGAACAATCCTCCATTGTTTAAATTCTTATCTTTACTCACACGTACAGTACCTGTCACACGCTTATAACTCTCTAAATCATTGCGAGGTTCTGGTTTAGCATTTAGATAATCTAACCCTACATTTACCTTAAAGCTACTATCCTTAGATTCAAAACCTTTATTAACCGCAAATAGTTTACTATATCCATCTGCTTTAAAACGTGCTTGCCATTTAGAATACCCACTCTTCTTCGTGATCTTTACTACACCAGAAGTAAGGTTACCATATTCTACAGAAGGGATTCCTCTTATGATTTCTACTTTCTCTATTTGGTCTGTTGATATTGTACGCATATCAACACCTGAGCTAATATTGATATTCTTATTAACACCTGACGAAACATTATCCATATAGCCATAAGTATACTGAAGGTTTGCACCCGAGTTCAATTGTGCTCCATCTACTACAAATAAAGTCCCAAGAGAAGAAGTGTCATATTGTTTATTTCCAACACCCCCTATATTAGAGCTTACTCTACCTACTTCTCTCAGCTGTATTTTATTGACACCGCCTAGGTACGGATCTTGTGCTCTACCCCCTGGTACTAATTCCATTAAGTCAGCAAAACTAGAAGGCTGTAGATGTTGCATAGCTCTTCTATTAATCACAGAAGTACTCGTAAGTCCCGTTCCTTCCTTAGCTGTAATCACGACTTCTTCTAATTGATTCGTTTCAGCTTTTAAGACAACTGTAAGGTTATTGTGCGTTAAGGTATTTAGCTTTTGACTATAAAAAGAATAACTGATGTGCTGTACTTCTAAAAGATAGTTATCAGGTACTAGTTTAAAAGTTACTTCACCTGCCTCATTGGTAAGTTCTAAGACAGACTCCTTATCACTTTTTAGCATCACCACCGCTGTAGGAATAGCCATTCCATACTCATTCTGCACTTTGATAGAGATAGGAGAACGAGTATTCTGCCCATAACTGAGAAAGTGAATGAATAACGATAAGATAATAATAGTTAGTTGGGTTGGTCGTGTGATAATAGTAAAGTGTTTGAGCATCACGACTGTATTATGTTTTATGGGACAAATGTATAATCTAAAATCATTCTAAACAATATTATTTAGAAGTAATTTAAATAACAAAACTCAAAATACAGTCAAACAAGCTTTTAACTGACAAAAATTAACATTTAAACTCAAATCAATCTAAATAAAACAATGACTCATTCCTTAATATATCTTCAATTATGGCAGAAAAAGTACGTTATGTGTCATTTATACATCATAAAGCCTTCTTACCTTTGTCTTATCATAAAACAAGATAGCAGTATGAATACCCCACTACATCATATCGGATTTCTATTATTACCTCAAGTACAGCTACTGGACTTCGCAGGGCCGAGTGATGTATTCAATACTGCTAATCAACTCATGATCCGCACAGCTACATCCGCACTTACTCAATATCAAATCCACTTAATCTCTGGAACAGTAGACAAAAGTGTACTTACTAGTGCTGGCATTAGTGTACAGTGTGATTATACCATTTATGACCAGCATATTCCTTTAGATACGTTACTCATCGCTGGGTCTAAGGCAGACCTAACGCATGAGTATGATTCAGCTGTGTTGCATTGGATAAAGGGAATACAACCTACTGTAAAGCGCATAGGTTCTATCTGTATAGGAGCTTTTTTACTAGCCAAAACAGGGTTAGTAACCAATAAAAAAGTAACTACACACTGGCAATATGCTAAAGTACTTCAGGAGACTTACCCTTCTATCCGACTAACTTATGATCACTTTTATATCAAAGATGACAATATCTATACTTCTGGAGGAATTACTTCTGGTATAGACTTAGCGCTAGCCTTAATAGAAGAGGACAATGGATATACACTAGCCTCTGATGTATCACGATATCTAGTAGTGAATCTAAAAAGAACAAACACACAAGAGCTTTATAGTACATTAATACCCGCTGATATAGACCTCACTCCATTAGTTAGAAAAGTAAAACAGTATATCACAGATCATCTAACTCAGCAAGCAGTGACTATTGCAGAACTTGCAGATCATGTCTATATGAGTGAACGCAATTTTTCTAGGGTATTTAAGAAAGAAACAGGAATGACTCCAGGTGCTTTTAATGACTGTGTGAGAATAGAATATGCTAAGCGTCTATTAGAATCTACAACTTACTCTATAGTAGAAATAGCTACTCAAGTAGGATATACTTCTGATCATGTATTTAGGAAAGCATTTGTCAAACTAGTCAAAGTCACTCCTACTCATTATAGAAGTGTGTTCCAATCTACGAGAATTAACCTTTAGCATTTAGTTACCCAACTAAATAATCACGAATAACCTAAGACAATACCGATATCGAAGCCAAACTTCGACAGATCTCCTATTGTCTTTTATCAACAATAAAATATGACAACAACAAACCGCCCCCTTAATGTAGCCTTTATCATTTTTGATCAAGTAGAAGTACTTGATCTAAATGGTCCATTAGATGTATTCGTCAAAGCGAATGTACTTAAACCCAACAGTTATAATCACTACTTAGTCTCTGTTACAAAAGAAGTAGTCAAAACAGAAGCGAATACTACGCAAATAGTACCACAATACAGTTTTGAAGATTGTCCTACACCTGATATCATAGTGTTACCAGGAGCTAACCCTGACATTGTCATGAACTATCTACAAGACGAGTATTTTCAGAATACCTATACATCTTGGATCATAAATCAACATCAGCAAGGTGCAATGTTATTTACAGTCTGTACAGGTAGTCTACTGATGAGTAATACGGATGTATTCGATGGCTTAGAGATAACGACTCACTTTATGGCACTAGAGACTCTTAAACAAGCTACCCCTAAAGCTAAAGTAATAACGGGTGTACGCTATGTAGATCAAGATACTGTATTGACTACTGCAGGTATCACAGCAGGTATAGATGGTGCTCTATATTTAGTCAGTAAACAGCTTGGTGAAGAAATGGGACAAACCATCGCCCAGTTATTTGAATACAAATCATAAAACCAAAAGGCGACTTAATTACTAAGTCGCCTTTTATACCTTATCAAGAAAACGAATCCAGTCATGATCAATAAAACAATCATGATAACAGTCGAATTAAAATGACCGTCTATACTCCCAAAATAAGATTGACCAACAATGCTTACTCCCAAAGCGATGCTTAATTGTTGTAAAGTAAGGTATAAACTTGAACCAATAGATGTAATGTCTGTAGGTAAACTACTCAGAGCATAAGTGAACATAGAAGGAAGAACAACACCACACCCCATACCGTACTCAAATAATAATAAAGCTACTTCATAAAAGAGAATATACTCTCTACTTAATAACCAGTAGTGTCCTACTAATCCACCTATCATTAACAGTAAACCAAAAAGCATAAATCGCTCTTGGTACTTAGACAAAAATCTTAATGATAGAAAGGAAGCGATAACATATCCTACACCTTGAAAAGCAAACAATAATCCTGTCTGTGTAGCTGTATAGTCAAGTTTTAACTGAAAATGATTCGCATAAATAAAGAAGTATGAATCCTGTACTAAGGAGTAAAAAACTAAGGCAATCAAGGCTACTGCAAATGTCCTATAGGTAAAAGGTTTAAAATCTATAAGCACATTGATAGATTTCTTATAATTTTTAAACTGAATCACTAAAAATAATACAATGCCTATGATAGCACTCACTAATACTAACAATAAAGTAGTCGTCCAGCCATAATCTGCTCCAGTCACTAAACTATACATCAGAAGTACCAATAAACACACCATCACAAGTTGAGATAGAGGTTGTATCTTCAAGTCTCTTTTGCGGTCTATCTCTACTAATACACCCCATGATAGCACCCCAATTATAAATGCAATTGGTACATTGATTAAAAATATTAGTCTCCATCCTCCAAATGCAAAATCAAGATCTGGGAGTATTCCTCCTAATATTTGTCCTAATACAGAAGATATCCCTGCTATCGCACCATAGATAGAATACGCTCTACGTCTCTCATCCTCTATTACAAAGATACTAGACAGTAAAGTCACTCCCTGAGGTATCATAAATGCCCCACTTATTCCTTGAAACAATCTAAAAATATTCAACGAATGTATATCCCAAGCTAAACCACATAATAACGAAAACACACCAAAACTAAACATTGAAAGGATGAATATTTTCTTATGCCCATATTTTAACCCAACTTTACCCGATGTGATCAAGAATGCTCCATAGCCTATTACATAGTAAACAATGATCAATTGGATATCAGCTACACTAGCGTGCATAGCTACTCTAATCTTAGGAATAGCAACATTAACAATAAACAAATCTAACACACTTAAGAAGATAGACATCGATATCAAGAATAACATAATTCTCTTTTTGACTGTTGAAATATTTTGCATTGATTACTTACTATTTTTTATAATTATCTTTGCAAAAGTGACAGATATATCACTTACAGTCAAGTAGGTAAAAATTAAAGACTAAGTATGAAAAACAATACTAATACTGAAAATGAGCCGAATACATTAGAAAATAATTTAAACTATTTTGAAAATAACGGTGTTATACAACAGGCTCTAAAAACTATCTCTGGTAAATGGAAAACATCTATCGTCAAAACCATAGCTGCCCAATGCCCTAAGAGATTCGGAATATTAAAGAAAGAGTTAGATAATGTAGCCCAAGGCACACTGACTACTGTACTAAGAGAATTAGAACAAGATGGTCTATTACATAGAGAAGTATACGCTGAAGTACCTCCTAGAGTAGAATATATGCTGACAGAAAAAGGAAAAAGCTTACTCCCTATACTTGATCAGTTAGAGAAATGGTATACCGCTGAATGATTCTTTGCTACAATTAATATAGAACATTTGTTCAGTCTTTTTTGAGATAAGATTAGTGTACTTCCTTAATATATCCATAGTAACTCCGTTATTTTAGTCAAAAGAACGGACTCACTACGGACTCATAACGGACTCACTACGGACTTACCCCGAAACAAAACACACTCACTCCAAAAGTAAAATAGCCTCTAATACTTCTGAAATAGAAGTACTAGAGGCTATTTATATATTTTAAAAATCCTTATTATTAATCGTAACGAATCGCTTTTATAGGGCTAATCTTAGTAATCATATAGGATGGAATAAGCAATACTAAAAATGCAATGACTACTACTCCTAAATTTAATAAAAGCACATCGCTAAATCGAATCAATACAGGGGCTTCTCTCACATAATATGCTGTAGAGTCTAACTTAATCAAACCAAAATACTGTTGTATATACAATAATCCTAATCCTATAAGATTACCATAAAGTAATCCTTTTACTATTAGGTAAGTCGCATTGTATAAAAACACTTTTCTAATCGTCCAGTTATCAGCACCCATGGCTTTTAATATTCCGATCATCTGTGTACGCTCTAGTATTAGTACTAATAAAGCTACTATCATATTAATAGACGCTACCGCAATCATAATAATAATGATAATCTTTATATTAAAGTCAAACATATCTATCCAACCAAATACATTGCTATACTTGTCTACAATAGTCTTACTGTCTACAGTAGAAGGTAAATTCACATAGAACTCTTGCCCTTTTTGTTCAATCTGATCAAAGCTATTTAGCACTACCTCAAATCCTCCTACCTCATTTGCCTTCCATCTATTCAGGCGCTGTACATGCTTTATATCTCCTATTACAATATTCGCATCGAACTGCTGTAATGCCGAATTATATATCCCTACGATCTCAAACTGGCGGACATTTGGAATCTTATTTCCCCATTCTTTCATAAAGTAAGTCGTGATTTTATCTCCTACTTTAAAGTGCATTCTATCTGCTATATATTGAGATAGCAGTACTTCATTACTCATTCCATCAGCTGACTTCGGCAATCTTCCTTCTACTAGATAATCCTTGATCTCGTTTAAATCATAAAGAGAATCTACTCCTTTATAAATAATTCCCTCAAAAGAATCCTCTGTTCTTATAATACCAGCCTTAGAGGCATAAGACTGTATTTTCTTTACTCCTTCTATATTCTTAATATCATCAGACTGTACTACACTTACATCTATCGGCTTAAGTGTAATATCTGTAACATTACTATCATAATTAGTTATTACGATATGACCGCTAAAAGCTGAAATTTTATCTCTAATTTTGTATTTCAATCCTAAACCTGTTGCAACAGAGATAAGCATCATAATCATGCCTAATGCAATAGCTGTAATTGCAATTTTAATAATTGGTGCGGATACACTACTTTTATAGTTCTTAGTAGTAACAAGTCGTTTAGTTATAAAATATTCTAATTTCAAAATAAATATGATATCGAATTCAAGTTTCAAAAATACATTATTATTCTTAGTCTGTCTATTAGCACTAAGTGTTAATTTTAATACTTATGCAAAAAACACCTCTAATACACATGATAATAAAAATACTATCTCAGTAGGAGCCGAACGATTATCTGCTTATTTTGAATTAGTAAAAGGCAAAAATGTAGGAGTACTGACTAACCAAACAGGAGTGATTAAGAATGCTGATGGTTCTTATACCTCTACAGTGGACTTCTTATTAGAAAACAAAGTGAATGTAAAGAAAATCTATGCTCCTGAGCACGGCTTTAGAGGTACAGCTGATGCTGGTGAACTAGTAAAAGATGGCAAGGATACGAAGACAGGCTTACCTATCATTTCTCTATATGGAAATAATAAAAAGCCTTCTGCTGATCAATTAAAAAACATTGACATTATGTTATTTGATTTACAGGATGTAGGAGCGAGATTCTATACTTATATTTCTTCTCTACACTATCTAATGGAAGCGTGTGCAGAACAGAATATCCCAGTTATCGTATTAGACAGACCTAATCCTAATATCGCGATTATAGATGGCCCTACACTAGATATGAAGAATAAAAGCTTCGTAGGGATGCACCCTATTCCTGCGATGCATGGAATGACAATAGGAGAATATGCTAAAATGATCAATGGAGAGAAATGGTTAGCGAATGGAGTACAGTGTGACCTGACTGTAATCTCTGTAGATAACTATACTAGACAGATGAGCTACTCACTACCCGTAGCACCTTCACCTAATCTACCTAATGATCAGGCTATAAATCTATATGCTAGTTTATGCTTCTTCGAGGGGACTAATGTTAGCTCTGGTAGAGGGACAGACTTACAGTTTCAGGTATATGGTTCACCTTTCTTAACGAAAATGCCTTACCAATTCACTCCTAAGCCTAACGCTGGTGCTAAAGACCCTATGAACAATGGTAAGCTGTGCTATGGAGAGAATTTGTCTAAAGAGCATAAGGTGTCTAAAATAGAACTAAAATGGTTGTTAAAAGCATACAATAGCTCTACGAATAAAGATAAATTCTTTACTAACTTCTTTATAAAACTAGCGGGTACTGCTGACTTAAAAGCGCAAATCACAGCTGGTAAAACAGAGAAAGAAATTCGTCAATCATGGCAAAGTGGGCTAGACAGATTTAAGATTACACGTCAGCCTTATTTACTATATCACAACTAACTTATAAACTTCAACAAAAACATTGAAGAACAAAATATTTATATCGCGCAAAACCTTTATGGCAATCGGAATCGTTATTCTAATGATTACGATAGGTGCTATATATATGTTGAGTTCTTCTATTAATCAGAGCAATGAAGACACTTATAAGTATATCACTTCTAAAAACTTTTATCAGAAGTTACGTTCGTTAGAACTAGAGTTTAATAAAATAGATCGCCATCTAAACTCTCTAGACTATATCACTAAAAACACTCCAGTAGGTCAACTTTCTCTAAAGTATGAGACGCTTAATCAGATGTATAACCTAGATGGTGTAGTCTCTCTAAACTGGTACTTCAGAGTAAATCAGAACAATGAGATTATAGAGGCTCATATAGGAAGGGATAGAGAGATAGATAAGGATAATATATTCAATAAAATAATCTTAGCGAACCCTGATCATTCTCATAAAAACACTTTTGTAGAACAAAATGGTTTCCAATACTGGCTGATGTATCACAGTACGCCTATCGCCAATAACGAACGACTCATCTACGGTATCGTAGTAGATATGGCACTATACCATAAATACCTAACGAATATAGATGTGACGACACCGAACTACGCTTATATATTCACTAAAGACGGGTTGTGTATTTACCATCCAGAAGATAGTCTGATGGGTAAAAATGTATTTGAGCTTAGTAACTTCTCTGCTCAAGATACCGTCCGAAAAACAGATCCTGCTGATCCTCCTATCGTTAACTCTGAGTACTTAAACTTAGAAGTATTCCGATTTATCAGTCCTTTTAAATCCGAAAACTTCTCTGGTTATATTACAGTCAACTTTCCAAAGTTTAACGTAGATGATAATATCAAACCGATCAGACGCAATACGATTCTTATCTTTCTGACAACTGTAACTATTCTATTCTCTCTGTTTTATATCTTCAGTATGGCGAATAAGAAAGCCTATCTAGAGAAAGAGTTATTAGCTGTAGAAAATGAAAAGATTAGCAAAGAGAAAGCTTTAATTCAATTGCAACAATTAAAGAATCAGATCAATCCTCATTTCTTATTTAATTCGCTGAACTCTCTCTATATGCTCATAGAGCTAGAGCCTAAAACAGCACAGAAGTTTACATTAAATTTAAGTAAAACTTACCGTTACTTAATAACACCTCCTGCAGAAAACATTGTAGACATAGAGAATGAAGTAGAGTTTATAGAAAAGTATATCACGCTACAGAAAACTAGATTTACGAAAGAATTACACTTTGATTTACTCGATCAAAGAACAGAGAAATTACATCAAAAAATCCCGTTTTTAGGATTACAAATCTGTGTAGAAAATGCGCTTAAACACAATATAGCTACTACAGAACATCCTTTATTTATAGAGATATTAATCCATGATGATGAAGTAATTATCACGAATAATTATCAACCTAAAAAGACTACTTCAGAGAGTGAGCTTTTTGGTCTAAAATACTTAGATTCAATCTATAACTATTATAACGTTATCGGATACGAGACAAAATGTGAAGAAGGTAAATTTATTTGCATTTTGCCTTTGATCAAATGTTAAAGTTATCCACTCACTCCCCTATTCCATCCATTCACTCCCAAAAATTTTAAGCATAGAGGTAAGTCAGTTAGTTTTATAGTGACTTAATAATAACTTAACATAACAATGGATAAAAACACGGTTAAACTAAGTATCAGTGCTTTAATATTTTCTTACTGCCTGGCACAGGTACCACCAGCCTATGCTGCTAAGAAAAAGAACACCCCAAAAACTGAAAAAACAGTAACCACAGAAAAAGACTCAACAGATAGTAAAAAAAATAACTATGCTGACCTAATCAAAAAGGGAGTCTATACTAAAGGGATGTTTAATACGATTCAGGTAAAAACTGATATCTATTTTGAAATCCCAGACAGCTTACTAAACCGTCAATTTTTAATTGTTAATAAATTATCTCAGGTTCCTTTAGAAGTGAATGATGCTGGTGCAAATACTGGTATGAACTATGAGAATAAACTGATTACGTTTCACAAAGATACGATTGCAAAAAAAGTATGGGTTAAAACAATCACCCCAAGAGTTTCTTCTCCAGCTGATGATGCAATTACTAAATCAGTAAAAACAAACTTTATAGAATCAGTACTAGAAGTATTCGACATTGAAGCTCAAAGTCCAGACTCTACAGCTACTGTAATTAAAGTAAATAAAGTTTTTGACGGAAATCAAAAGAGTTTTAATGATGTATTAAATGGACTAGGTCTTCCTACGTCTATTAAAACAAACTTATCTTATATAGAGGGAGTAAAGACATTCCCTGAGAATATCGTAGTTAAATCTCTATTAACAACAAGTGTTAATGAAGGTTCTGGAGACTTACCTGTCTCTCTAGGAGTAACGAGTAATATCGTATTACTATCAGAGAAACCGATGCAACCACGTATAGCTGATAAAAGAGTAGGTTACTTCACAGAGAAACATTGGTTCTTCAGTGATGCGCAACACAAAATGAAAGAACAAGAGTTCATCACGAAGTGGCGCATGGAACCAAAAGAAGAAGATGTAGAAAAATATTTAAGAGGTGAACTAGTAGAGCCTAAAAAACCAATCGTATACTATATAGACCCTGCTACTCCACCCCAATGGAGAGCTAAAATTATAGCAGGGGTACACGATTGGCAAGTAGCATTCGAAAAAGCTGGTTTTAAGAATGCAATTATTGCTAAAGAACCTACTGAAGAAGATAAAGATTTTGATATCGATGATGTACGCTATTCTGTAATAACGTATGCTGCATCTCCTAAATCTAATGCTATGGGACCATCTGTAATAGATCCTCGTAGTGGAGAGATTATCGAATCAGATATCATCTGGTGGCATAATGTAATGACTTCTGTACATAGCTGGATGCGTATACAGACAGGTCCTATTGATCCTAAGGCTAGAGCAAATAAGTTCACTGATGAACATATGGGAGAAGCTATACGCTTCGTATCATCTCATGAGGTAGGACACACTTTTGGTCTAAAACACAATATGGGTTCTTCTTATGCATTCCCAGTAGATTCTCTACGTTCAAAAGAATTCACTGATAAAATGGGAGGTACTGCTCCATCTATTATGGATTATGCTCGTTATAACTATGTAGCGCAACCAGAGGATGGTGTAACTGCTATCACTCCGCAGATCGGCCTATATGACAAATATGCTATCGAGTGGGGTTACCGTTGGTATCCAAATCAAGAAGAAGAAAAAACTGCACTTCGCACAATGATAGAAGATCATCAGGATGATCCTATGTATTTCTATGGAGAGCAACAAAGTTCACTAAACATCGTAGATCCTCGTTCTCAATCAGAAGATCTAGGAGATGATGCTATGAAAGCTAGTGAATACGGATTAAAGAATTTAAAAATAGTAGTAGATAATATTATTCCTTGGACATACGAAGAAGGAGAGGATTACTATGAAGCTGGTAAATTATACATGGGAGCTATAGGACAATGGCAAATGTATAATCAACATGTGTTAAACAATATCGGAGGGGTTTATTTAAACCATGCAGTATACGGAAACAACAAAAAAGCATACGAGCCTGTCCCTTACGAGAAACAAAAAAGAGCAGTAGAGTATTTGGCTAAAAATGCTTTACAGATTCCAACATGGTTGTTCTTTAATGAAATAGTAGAAAACACATATAGCTTAAAAGACTCTCCTGTAGGTCCATTCGAATACTCACCATATTCGTTAGCTAGAGAACTACAATATTCTACTCTGTACTACACCCTAATGGATGAGCGTTTATTGCGTCTATTAGAAAATGAAGTACAACAAGTAGAATTAGGTAAAGAGAAAAACTTTACGATAAATGATTTGTTTTCAATGCTTAATAGTGAGATTTTTGCACCCACAAAAAAAGGAAAGAGTTTATCTATCCTAGAGCGTATGACTCAAAAGAACTATGTGGATGCTCTAATCATAGATGTAAACAAGCTATTCGAAAAGACTAGTAAAAAAGGTTTACTAACTGCGCACTCTCTTCAGTTCCCTACTCTATGTAATCATGTAGAAGAGGATAACAAGTTGAGAAACATTAATTACACTGTAATGAAGCGAGTATCAGAAGTTACTTCTTACAAGAAAAGTGAATTAATGAACATCAAAAACATTCTGAATAAAAAGAAAAACAACGGAGATAAAGCTACTCGTGCACACTATGCTGATCTAATCAATAGAATAAACGAAGCTTTAAATCTATAGAAATAAACTAACCCCAATTTTATTAAAGGAAACATGAAAAAACTTTTTCTCCTTTTCTCACTCCTTACTATTTCTCTTGCCTTCGCGCAAGAGAAAAGAGTGATCACTGGTCTTGTCCAAGATAGCGTGGACAAACTAGGGTTGCCTGGTGCCTCAGTAATTGTAGAGACACAGACAGTGTCTAATGCTACATCACAAGCTGGTATCGTAGAAAGTACTAGTATTGGTACTATGACTGATTTTGATGGTAACTTTACCTTAGAAGTACCACAGGATACTAAAAGCATTCGTATCAGTTTTATCGGATATGAATCTAAATTAATCACTTTAAATACTAAGGGTCATTATGTAGTGACTTTAGGTGCTGATCCTGATATTTTAAACGAAGTGGTTATCACAGGATACCAAACAATCGAAAAAAGAAAGCTTACATCATCAGTGGCTCAAGTGAGTATGGCTGAAATCAACCAAAATGGTGTAGCTAGTGTGGATCAGATGTTAGCTGGACAAGTAGCTGGTATGTCAGTAGTAAATCAAACAGGGTCTCCTGGAGCTCCTGCTAAGATTAGAATACGTGGTACTGCTTCATTAAATGGACCACAAGATCCACTATGGGTACTAGATGGTATGCCACTAGAAGGTAATGACGTACCTAACTTTAATGATAAAGATAATATCGATCAACTTCAAAATTTCTCTATTGCAGGATTAAACCCAGACGATATACAAGACATTACAATTCTAAAAGATGCTTCTGCTACTGCCATCTATGGTGCTAGAGCTGCTAATGGAGTAATATTAATCACTACTAAAAAAGGTAAAAAAGGTGATATGAAGGTAAACTTCACTGCTAATACCTTTGTGAATGAGAGACCAGATTTTAAGAAACTTAATTTAATGAACTCAGATCAAAAAGTTGGCTTTGAATTAATGTTAGCAGGTAGATCTGATATCTATAATGATCGATCTAATCAAGGTGAAGTAATGCGTATCTTGAATGGGAGCAATGAACTAGATTTATATAGAAATGGTGGTTTCGATGCTTTATCATCTGCAACACAAGCTTCTATAAATAATCTTAGAAAAACTAACACAGATTGGGGAAAAGAAGTATTTCGCCCTACATTCAACCAACAGTATGGTTTAAGCTTATCTGGTGGTAGTGATGTATCTGATTATTACTTTTCTCTTGGATACTTTAACGAAGAAGGGACAACTATAGGTACAGGTTTTGAACGTTATAATATTACTTTGAAAAACAATTACCAAGTAAGTGATAAACTTAAAGTTGGTGTTGGTTTATTCGGTACACAATCTAAAAAGAAAAACTTCGTAACAGATATTGATTCAAGTATCAATCCTGTAAATTATTCTAGAAATGCTAATCCATACTTATCTCCATATAACGAAGATGGAAGTTATATGTATGATAAAGATATCAGTGGGTTCAGTGATAGATATGTACCTTTTAACTTTGCAGAAGAAAGAGCAAATACAAGTTATGAATTAATAAATAAATCATTTAAAGCAGTATTTGATTTAGAGTATCAAATATTAAATGACTTAAAATTAACATCTCAATTAGGTCTTCAATTAGATAAAAACGATACTGAAAAATATTTAGGTAAAGAAACATACTCTACGCGTAAATTCAGAGAAGGAACTAGGTATTGGGATAGTAATGCTAAGGAATTTAAATACTTCTTACCTGATGGAGGTATTATAGAGAACTTTAATGATGATAGTTTCCAATACAACTGGAAAACACAGGCTACTTATAATGCAATCTTCAACGATATGCATGAAGTAGATGTAATGGCTGGTATGGAAATCAGAAAAACAGATAATACAATTATTAGATCTAAAGGATTTGGATATGATGCTCATACCTTAACCACTAAACCTATTATCTTCCCAGAAGGAAACGTTGATGCTACACAAAAGTTATATGAAACGTACAAAAAAACAAGAAATGAAAATGCATATGCTTCTTTCTTTGCTACTGCTTCATATACATACAATAGAAAATATACAGTGTTCGGAAGTGTACGTGCTGATGGATCTAACTTATTCGGTGTTGACCCTAAATATAGATATGTTCCACTATGGGCTGTATCTGGATCTTGGGATGTGACTAGAGAGAAGTTTATGGAAAACTTAGATTTCGTAAGTAATCTACGTTTACGTGCATCATATGGACTACAAGGTAATATTGATAGAACTACTTCTCCTTTCTTAATTGGAGACTATAGTACATCTACTATCTTACCTGGTTATCCAGAAAGCACAATTCAAATTAGTTCAGCTCCAAATGGAACATTGCGTTGGGAGAAAACAACGAATACAAACTTTGGTTTTGATTTAGGGTTATTCAACAATAGAATATCGATAGCTGTAGATGCTTATAACAGAAAAAGTACAGACTTAATCGGTTTAAGAGCACTTCCTTTAGAGACTGGATTTGAGTGGACAAATATGAACTGGGCTCAAGTAACAAATAAAGGATATGAGATTGCTATTACAACTAGAAATATCTCTACACCAGACTTCTCTTGGACAACTACATTCAACTTCGCTCGTAACAAGAGTAAAGTAGACAAAATACAAGTATTCGATACTGAAACGTTACCATCAAGAGAAGGATTACCTGTTAACTCTGCTTTCGTTATTAAAACAGCTGGTTTTGATGATAAAGGGAACTTATTATTCTGGAAAGATGGTGCTAAAGTAAGCGGAACTGAGTTCTTTAAATTAAGTGACCCTATGGCTGACTTTATGCCAGGTTATATGGTTCAATCAAGTTTAACAAATGAAGAATATAGAGACTTATTCACTTATGCTGGTGATAGAGATCCTAAATTTACTGGAGGTCTTATCAACACAGTAAGAATCAAAAATTTTGATCTAACAGTGTCTGCTGCCTTTAACTTAAAACAAACTGTGCAAGCAACACCTTCATACAATATGGCTAAAGTAGACCCAGGAAGAAATTATACTACTGATCTATTAAATACCTGGACCCCTAATAACCCTAATGCAACATTACCTGGAATTATTGGAAATGATTATAATGGGAACTACACAGATAATGACAACTGGATGTTAGCAAAATGGTTTGATGGAGGTGATCATGGAAGTTCATATAAACATTTAGACATTTGGACTAAAGAAATTAGTTATATCCGAATCAGTAGTATTCGTTTAGGATATACTCTACCAAAGGATCTATTAAAAAAGATGAGAATAGACAATGTACGTTTTACAGTTGAAGGACGTAACTTATTTGTATTTGGAACGAATTACAATGGCTATTTCGATCCAGAGACTTATGGTAATATTTATACTCAACCTATTCAAAAGTCGTTCACTTTAGGGTTAAACGTTACTTTCTAAAAACAGACTAATCATGAAAAAATTAATATTAATACTTAGTAGTTTATTCTTTGGGTTAACAACTGTTAGTTGTGATAGCTTTTTAGATATAGAACCAGAAGGAAAAATCATACCTAAGACAACTGAGGATTACAGAAAGCTGATGACTACAGCATACTTCAACTATCCTAAACATAAATCAACTAGTAATTTCCGTACTGATGAAGTAAGGATAGTTATGGATGAGGGATCAACAAACTTTATTTCTGTAAAAGACATCTACTCATTCCAAGATGTTAATCCTCATAAACAAACTAAGAGCTTTGGTTACTCACAGTTTTATAAATCAATCTTCTATACAAATGATTTGATTAATAATGGAGTAAATACCATGCAAGCTGGAGATCAAAAAGAACAGTTGTTAGGAGAAGCTTACGGGTTAAGAGCTTTAGCATATTTTGACCTTGTAAATTTATATGCAAAACCATATAACAAAGCTACTGCTTCAACGGATTTGGCAATCGTAATATATCTTGAACATGATATTGAAGAGCGCAAAAAGAAATCGACTATGGCAGAAGTTTATGCTCAGATTCATTCAGATATTGACAATGCTAAAAAGCATCTAAAAGTAACTATTTATGAAGCAGGGCAAAATTATCGTTTCACAGTAGCTGCAATATACGCTTTAGAAGCAAAAGTAAATCTATATCAAAAAGAATACGAAGCAGCTCTTATAAGTGTAGATAAAGCTTTACAATACAAAAGTACATTAGAGGACTTAAATAAAGATCCTAAAACGTCTGTTGCTAGTTTTAAATCAGTAGAATCAATATTAGCTTTAGAAGAAGGCCTTGATTCTGAATTAAAGCCTACAGCATTACTTTCTGATGAGCTTTACAATCTTTTTGATAGAGAAAATGATCTTCGCTTTAATGCTTCTTTCGAACTTGCAAAAGGATCTTACATTAGCAAAAAAACGGGGACAGCTGAAATGAAAGCTTCATTCCGTACTGCTGAATTATATATGATTAAAGCTGAAGCATTAGGTCATTTAAATAGATTATCTGAAGCGAAAAGCGCAATTGAGAAATTGATAGTTAGTAGATATAAGCCAGAAGCTGCTGCAAAGGTAATACAGCAACTTTCTGGTTTAGATCAAAAAGGCTTTATCTCTTTTATACTTGAAGAAAGAAATAAAGAGTTCGCTTTAGAAGGTCACAGATGGTTTGACTTAAGACGTTTACATCAAAAGCAAATCATTCATAAATTTGGAGAAGACACGTTTATTTTAACTGAAAATGATTTGAGATATACGTTGCCTTTCCCATTAGAAGCAAGAGAAAACAACCCAAATCTATAGTCTTCGCCAGACTCATAACCAAAAAAGCCACTCGATATGAGTGGCTTTTTTAATATCCTCCATCCGTTCTTATAGCCTAAAGCTCTACTTGCTAAGTATAAATTATATTTTATACTTTTGTACAAATTTATCACCACATGAAAATTGCTATAGTAGAAGACGAAAGCTTAGCTTCAAATTACTTACATTCTTTGCTTTTAAAACAAGAGCACCTTTCTATAGATGATATAGTTATCTTATCATCTGTAAAGGAAGCTACTGCCTTCTTTTTAGCAAATAAAGTTGATTTGATTTTCATGGATATCCATTTAGGTGATGGAAAGAGTTTAGAAATATTTGAACATATAGAGATAAAAACACCTATTATCTTTATTACTGCTTATGATTCTTATGCTATACAAGTGTTTAAGCAGTTCACGATTGACTACATACTGAAACCGTTTACTAGTGAAGAATTAGATGATGCTCTGATTAAGTTTAAAGAGATTAGCAAACAATTTGAGATTGCTCCTACCTTAGACAGTTTAGCTAAAATAGAAAATGGGAATGATTCTTCAATCAAAGAACGTTTTTTAGTAAATAATGGACATAAACTAAAGTCCATAGAAAAGGATCAAATAGCGTACTTTGTTGCTTCTGGTAAACATTTATTCCTATATACTTTTGACAACAATTCATACATCTATGACGATACCATAAAAGATATCATTAGCAAACTAGATAGTAAAACCTTCTTTAAAATAAATAGAAAGTATATCATTAATATAAAATCAGTAGCTGATATTATTAAACATAATAGTCAAAAAATAGAACTTAAGATTACTCCAAACCCTGAAGATGAGTCTCCTATTTTAGTAAGTAAAAACCAAATACTAGATCTTAAAACTTGGTTGAGTTAATTATTCATACACTCATTATTATAAAGGCTAAATTTTCTAATACTTTTAAGATAACTCAGTACTTATAATTGTTATATTTGAGATAACACAATAACATAAACTAAAAAAATATGGATTTAGGTGAGCGCTTAATCAACTTTGTTGATACGATATTAGATATGTTTAACGCTATAAAAGGTTATTTAGAAAATGCTGTAGCTTTTTTTGAAAAACTAAAAAACAAAATCTTAGAACTTCTAGAGTATTTTACTGAACAAGTAGAAGACATCACAGAAGAAAACTTGAAAGCATTAGAAGAAGAGCACTTCTTCATCTAATACTTATTTTAATATAATTCGTCTCTTCATCTCCTCTACTACTTCATAAGCAGCAGGACATATCGCTACATTTTTAAGTGTAAGATTAGATATCTGATTAAACTTCTTTCTATCTGTGTGAGGATATTCACGACATGCTTTAGGTCGAACTTCATATATCATACAGTAATTTTCATTATCTAAAAATGTACAAGGGAGACTCTGTAAGACATAATCACGATCCTCATCGATATATAGGTATTTATCTATAAATTGCTGAGGTTTCATTTTTAAATGCTTAGCGATACGTTCTATATCCGCATTCGTAAAAAGAGGTCCAGTTGTTTTACAACAATTAGCACAACTCAAACAATCTGTTTTCTTAAACACATTGTCATGTATTTCTTGCATTTGATAATCTAGATCTTTAGGTGCTTTCTTTTTTAGTTTATCAAAATACTTTTTATTTTCATTATGCTTATCTTTGGCCAACTTGGGAAGTTGTGAAAGTGTTTTATCCATTTGTATTCTTTTGGATACAAAATTACAACAACTCTACTTTAATTTTAAAAGAAAGATTAAATAATGAAAGACCTTTTAGGAAAAGCTATTTTAGATTTTCAGACAAATAATCATCCACAGAATGTAATCACCGAAACAGATATCTCTGAAGCAGAAGAAATGGATATTGCTTATCTATTTAGAAGTTATAAAGAGATGCCAAAGATCGAACAGAAGGCTCTTAATCTAGCTAAAGGAAGAATACTTGACGTAGGATGTGGGGCTGGTACTCACTCTTTTTATCTACAAGAAAAAGGAGCTGATGTAAAAGCTATAGATATTTCTCCTAACTCTATAGAAGCTTGTAAACTAAGAGGAATCAAAAATGTATCTGTTCAAAACCTACTACATTTATCACACGAAAAGTTTGATACTATTCTGCTATTAATGAACGGTACAGGTATCTTCGGAAAATTAATAAATACAACTAAGTATCTACAGCACTTAAAATCTTTATTAAACCCTGGTGGGCAAATACTAATTGATAGTTCTGATTTAATCTATATGTTTGATGAAGACGAAGATGGAGGTAAATGGATACCAATGGAGAACAAAGATTATTATGGTGAATTAACCTTTACTGTTGAATACAAAGGAGAAGTTGATGATCCCCTTGAATGGCTGTATCTTGATTACAACACACTCCAAAACGCTGCTCATAGCAATGGACTAGAATGCGAACTTATTACAGAAGGTGATAACTATGATTATCTAGCAAGACTAAGTATTCAATAAATCGAACAATAAAAAAAGCTCTATGTTTTCACACAGAGCTTTTTTTATTATTCTTGCATATACTTCATCATAATACCTTGTAGTCCTACTGCCCACTCCTCACCAACTTTTTGACCTTTTTCAAAAAGCACTTCACTCTTATCACTAAGTTTTTTACCTACAGGAGATTCATAAAACTGTATAAGTTGCTTAACATCTTCATGACTAAATTCTGTCATATACATCTCTGCCATCTTATCAACTAAAACAACCATGCTTGCTTTTAATTCTTTTTCAAAATCTGCACGTTTAGTTTCCTCTACATTTAATGACAATTCTTTAGTTAACAATTCAAACGTCTTTAATTGTCCGCTCAAATCCATATACTTTTTAGTATCAGCTTTAAATGCATCTTGTGCAAAAGAAAACTGAGCTACTAATACCATTGCAAAAGCAAGTATTATTTTTCTCATAGTTTTTATTTTTAAACCTTCTTGTAAATTTAAAGCTATTTAAGGAATATCCAAATATTTATGTGTCTGTACAGAAATTTTCCACTTAGGGTTTTTCTTTACATAATCAACAATAAGAGGATTCATCTCAGCGCGTTTACTCCACTCCACTTGTAATAACAACAGTGCATCTTTATTAACTCTTGCTGCTTGCTCTTCTGCAAAAATGAAGTCATGCTTATTGTATATCACTACTTTTAATTCATTTGCTGCGTCATACACACTTTGAGTTGGTAATTTATTCTTTTTAGGAGATAAACATATCCAATCGAAATCACCTGTTAATTCATAAGCACCAGACGTTTCAATATTCGTTTGTAGCCCTGCTTTCTTAAGTTCAGCTGTAATTACATCTAAGTTATACATCAAAGGCTCTCCTCCTGTTATAACAGCTAAATTAGCTTCTTTACCTGCACGTGACACTATCTGTTGAACATCAGTTAAAGGATGTAATTCAGCGTCCCAACTCTCTTTTACATCACACCAATGACATCCAACATCACATCCACCTAATCTAATAAAATACGCTGCATGACCAGAATAAAATCCTTCACCCTGAATAGTATAAAACTCTTCCATTAGAGGTAATATTCTCCCTTCATCTAATGCTTCTTTATCGTAATCTTTCGTCATTTTACTTTTTACATTAAGACAACAAAGATAAACGATAATAACATTCTAATAAGCAATAACAAAAAAAACTCAACTGTAAAATCACAATTGAGTTTTCTTGATATTTAATATTCTATTTATTGTAATGCTTTAATAGTATTCTTTGCAAACTCATTTTGAGGATCCAACTCTAATACTTTATTAAAGAACTTAATAGACTCAGCATTTTCTTCTTGATTTGCATGATAAGTAGCTAAAGAAGTATAAGCTTCAATTACTCTGTCTTTATTATCAGCTTTATCTAAATCACCTGCTTCTGTAAGCTGTTTTATAAAACCAGAATACGCTTCATATACTTTTTTATAAGCCTCATCGCCTTTAATAAGACGGTTAGTTCTAGCTTTAAAGAAATAAGCCTCCGCTAGCTTTGCATCACCTTCAATAGCTATTGCAAAATATTTATCAGCTTCTTTCAAAGATTGTTCATTATTCCCACTCTCATCATCTCTTCCTAATACATAATAACAATATCCTGCGTAATAATTATCGTACACATAGTTACTTTGTCCTTTAATACCTCCTGAAATCACAAATACATCAATAGCTTCTTTTAGGTTATTCTTTCTGAATAATTCTAGGCTTAATGCATGGAATTCTTCTGCTACTTCTGGATCTACTTTGATAGCTTGTTTTAAACTTTCTATACCTTTAGCATAATATCCATTGTTCTCCTTAGCGATATTCAAGTAACTAACACCTAAATATAGATGATCTCTACCAATAGTTTTTTTCGCTTTTGAAATATACTTTTCTAAACCTTCTACAGCTAAAGCATAATTAGTATTATGGTATCCAGCATAACCTAAGTATCTAAAAATACGGTTATTTACTCCTTCTTCATTTTTAAGAGAATTAGCTAAGCTTTCTAATTTTGTATACTCTCCAGTTACCAAAAGAAAATCAGCATACTTCATTCTTGCCTCAAGAGAGTTATCTGATGCACTGATATACTTTTGAAAATACTCTTCAGCTTTGACCATATTTTCCTCTTTTTTAGAGCTATCCTGAACAGACCATAAATAGTAACTATCAGCAATTTCTCTTAATGCAGGAGCATACTTTGGATTAACAGCTAGAATCTCTTCGCAAGCTTTAATAGCCTCAGCAAAACCACGTCCTCTCTTAGTTATGATAGCCAATTGTAATTTAGCATCTAGCAGTGACTCATCATAAGATATTGCGTTTCTAAATGCAGAAAAAGCCTCATTAAAATTATTTTCAGCCAAATAAGCCTTACCTAAGATATTGTAAGCATTTGCATTAGTATAATCAGCATTAATAACATCTTGAGCTATTGCTATCGCTTCCTTTGGTAATTTATTCTCTGAAGAAATATAAGCTGAAGCAACTAATAATTTTTCATCATAATCCTTTTTTCGAATACTACTTAAAGCTTTATCAAAATTCTCCTTAGCTAAGGATACATTATTTTCTTCCAAGGCTAACTGTCCTAATCCAATGTAATTAAGAAAACCTTTACTCTTAATTGCTATACCCTTCTCAAAATAAGAGCGAGCAGATTCTACTTCATCTTCTAGTAAGAACACATCCCCTAGATAATAGTAGTTCTTACCATCATTAGGTTTACTTTCAACTAAAGACTTTAAAATAGCCTTTGCTTTATCATATTGTTCATCCTGAATAGCCTTCTTTGCCGTTTCTAAATCTTGAGCAAAGCTAGTCGCACTAATTAGAGCTATTGCAAGTAATGATTTTAGATTTCTTTTATTCATAATCTAGATATATAATTTGATTTAACGATTTTTCTTATATTTCTTTTCTCACGTTTAATTCTCTAGGAGGAACTTTAAATGGTACTAGATTTGATTTTAAAACAATTCTCTGTCCTTTATACCCAGCGATATAAGAAGCATATCCAACACCCAAACCAGACTTCCCTTGAATATCTACCACATAAAGATCCCTAATTAATGGATAGGTACCTTCCGCGATATTATTTTGTGATGGCTTATAATACTTACCATCCTTAGCATTCTTAACTGATAGTACTTTTAATTGAGCTACTTTCTCTTCTAATTCTACAGTTGGTTGAGTAAGCCAATTCAAACCAATAACACCTATCGCATCAGAATTCTTACTAACATAATTAATCACACTTTCAGTATCACCAGCAAAATAGGCATAATCCTTTGTGAATTCACTAACACCAGCTTTTTCTTTGAAAGAAGACACTATACTAGAGTTAATATTATCAAAAACTAAGATCTTCTTATTTGCTTTATCTGCAGAACTACTTTTTAAATTATTCATAATCCCTTGATAATCAACAACACTATCATTAAAAACCTTACTTGTTACAAAGACAATTGCATCAGTTGCAAAGTGAGTCATCTTAGGCTTTACCCTACCTTTAAAATGTTCTACTTCTAGATCTGTAAGTTTACGAGGTAACACTGCTACACGAATCGAATCATTCATTAGCATATTCAACACTTCTCCTTCAGATTTCTTAACCAAATCAACCTTTACTCTGTTATACTCATACATAAATACTTCATTCACCTCATTCACTATTGGATAAACTGATTCATCAACAAGAATTCGTGTATAACCAGAAACTGGCGTTTCATCTAATGCTTTATAATCTATCTCCACATTACTCTGAGTAGATTGTACTTCTTTCTTTTTACATTGTATGAAAACAACTGAAAATGCAGTAAAAGCCAAAACATAGCTTAAAACTCTAAAACCTCTTTTTATCATTTAATAAGTAGTATCTAAAAATCTTATTTTATAAAGATAGAAAAAACAAATAACTTCAATTGTTAAGATTTGAACAAAAAAAGAAAGCCGCTAAAAGCGGCTTCATATTTTAAGAATCAATCCTGATTCCAAAGTCTTATAAATCTAAATACTCCATACACAATTAATAGTCCTCCGAAAAGCATTCTATGTGTGTATTCAAGGGCTATAGGCATATTATCCCAAAACAAAAACATGCAACCTAATCCTAAATAAAGTAAAAAGAAGCATAGTCCGAAAACAAACAGAAATCGCTGTACTAGCGATTTCTGTTGAAATTTATTTTTAAACATACCTATTGTACTTGGATAGTAATTGGTAATGTAAATTGTGATCTAACACTTCTATTGTTTTGAATAGCAGGTTTCCATTTTGGCATAGATTTAAGTACACGTACTGCTTCTTTACCAGCACCGTAACCTGGGTCACGAGCAACTTTAATATCTGTTAATGAACCATCTATCTCAACAATAAACTGAACGATAACCTGGATTCTCTTCACTCCTGAGTCGATATCTGGTGTTCTGAATCTACTGATAAATTGCTTGTTGAAAGCTGCCATACCACCAGGATATTCTGCTCTAACTTGTACTGCTACGAATACCTTATTAGGGTCTCCATCTCCAGATACTTCTTGCTTTTTATCTTTATCAGCTTCACCTGTACCTTCTCCCGTTTTGATTTCTCCTTTTTCCTTATCCCCTTTAGCGTCTTTCACTCCAGGATCTGCATCCTTAAGATCTTCTTGAGTAGTTAACTTTTCTGTTACTTCCTCTTTCTTCGCTACTTCTGGTTCAACGAATTTTTTAGTATCATTCACGTTCTTCACTTCCTCTACTGGTGGTGGAGGTGGTGGTGGAACATCTTCTGGTGGTGGAGGTAATTCCTCTACCGGCGGTGGAAGATCGATCTCTTTAATTTCTAAAGGCACATCGTATTTCTCCACATTTTTAACTCCAAAAGTACCTTTTGCCATGTCTATCAACATTGGAGAAGCTATTGCTATTCCAAAAAGAGCCATACCAGCAAACAAAGCTACTGTAGTAACCTTTGGGTTTTCTGATCTTAATTGATAAGCTCCGTAAGATTTGTTACGTCCTTCGAAAACAATATCAATCCAATCTTTTTTAAAGATATTTAATTTTGACATTTCTTTTATTATTTAGACGTTAACTATTTCTCACCTAAGAACTCTAAATCCTTATCAGAGATATCAACGATAGCATAAGTTTTTGTACCTGTAATTGCCATTTCGTCTAAGATATCTACTAGATTACGATAATTTGATTTCTCACTAGCTTTGATAATTACAATTAAGCCATCTTCAGGATTTTGAGAATAAGCCAAAGCTTTTTTGGTATTCTCCATAATTACTTTTCTTATCCCGTTTTGACCGTATGAACTATCTGTAGGTCCCACTAATGGTTCATGAGGCATTCCCATATACCATTTTATTTTATTATCCGCACCGATTAAGACAGTCATCGTACGATTCTCATCTACTTTCGTTTTATCTTCTTTCTTTGCTTCTTCAGACTTGTCTGGCATAGCTAAGTTCATCGACTGCGGTTTATTCATTGATGTAGTCAACATAAAGAAAGTAATCAATAAGAAAGCAAGATCCACCATCGCAGTTAAATCCACTCCAGCATTCTGCTTTTTACTTCTTACTTTTTTATCCTTGTCGCCTCCACCTGTATTTAATTCAGCCATTTACAGTTTGTTTAATGATTAAAAATCCTCATTTCTTAGACCTGTCACCAAGTAGAATTTGTTTAGACGTTGCTCCTGCATAACATCCATAACACTTTTCACTTTTGGATAGTTTACAGTTGCATCTGCTTTAATCGCTACTTCAAGAACTTTATTGTTCAAGTCTTTAGCTACAACACGAGCTGTCTGAACCCAATCCTTTAATTGGTTATTTACAGAATCTGTAGGAATCCCAGGTTGGTTTGAAGTAACTTTATTTCTAACATCTGGCGGAAGATTTAAGAAACTTTTCAAATCTTGCATTGGTGTACCAACACCTTCTAAGAATGAAAAAGTCTTTTTCTCTTCATCATTAAATTCTATATTGTAGCGCTCTCCCATTTTTTCAAGAGTTGCGATACGATCCTCTCTACCTAAAACCCCAAAGAAAACCTTTTCTGATCCTTCTTCACCTCCGATAGTAACTGTAGCTAAATTCACCTCTGGTAATTTAGTTTGTACTGTTGAAGATGGAGTATCCACAGGTAATGGTTCTGGCATTTTAGCAGTAGAAGTCAATACGAAGAAAGTCAAAAGTAAGAATGACACGTCACACATTGCGGTCATATCCACTCTCATACTTTTCTTTTTCATTTTACCTTTTGCCATTGATAGTGTTTTTTATAAACTAAACCTGTATTGATTCTAAGTCTACACAGGCTTAGTATTATTATTATTTACTTATTCTAATTACTTTACTAAACCTTTGAATCTTCTGTAAGATTGAGTAATAGCAAATCCTGCTTCGTCAATTGAATAAGTTAATCTATCAATTTTAGTTGTAAATGAGTTATACATAACAATAGCTAATGTAGAAGTACCAATACCTGTTGCAGTACATACTAACGCCTCAGAAATACCTGTTGCTAATGCTGCTGAGTCAGGAGTACCAGAAGTTGCTAAAGCTGAGAACGCTTTAATCATCCCTGTTACTGTACCTAATAATCCTACTAACGTACCAATAGATACTAATGTAGCTAATACGATCATGTTTCTTTCTAACATTGGCATCTCTAATGTAGTAGCCTCTTCGATTTCTTTTTGAATTGCTTCAGTAGCTTCTTCGCTATTGAATCCTTCTTTTTTCATTTCTTCATACTTGATTAATCCAGCTTTTACTACGTTAGCTACTGACCCTTGTTGAGCGTCACATGCATCCATAGCCTCGCTGATTCTTCCAGCATTGATGTTTCCTTGTAAGTCTTGTACGAATTTACCTACATTACCTTTTCCTGATGCTTTAGAAATTACAAAGAATCTCTCGATTGAGAAAACTACAGTCATTGTTAATAATCCAATTAACGCCGCTACTACAATTCCTCCTTTATAAACCATTCCCATGAAGTTTCCTGGTAGTGGATGTCCGTTTTCTGGATCACCGTTTTCAAAGTTAGCTGGGTTACCCATTACAAATTTCCAGATAATGTAACCAAATACAATACAAAATACTACTGCTAGTGATGCAATTACTCTGCTTGCTCCTGAACTAGATCCTTTTTTCTCAACTGATTCGTTTGATACTTTTGTCATCTTTTTAAAAATTTAATTCTTTTTTTTTCAATTATTACTTATTACTTATTTTCTCTTTTAAAACTAATGAGAGTCGCAAATTTATGTTTTTAGATCAAATAAAAAAATTTATAATGATTTTTTTCAACTCTTTCTTTCTTGATTTAACACAGAGGAAATTTAACACCCCGTATTAAAAGGAAATGTTAAGCTAAGGTAAAGATAACAACTCTAAATGAAATAAACTAAAGCATTTTTTACATTACCTTCAAATTTAACATTTCAAATTTATATATAATTTATTTTGCGAATACATTATCTTTGTTAAAGTTTAAAGATGTTTTTTACAAAATGACAACTATGAATAAAGATAACTTCAGCACTAATCTCCAACAAGGCTATTCTTTTAAAGGAGATTATATAACGATAGGTGCAGCAAAATTAGAAGGTGAGATTCTAGCCGATCACTTTATCAATATTCCGCTCAAAACCATTAATAGACATGGACTTATAGCGGGGGCAACGGGTACTGGTAAAACAAAAACAATACAAGTATTATCTGAACAACTTTCTGCTAAAGGTATCCCCGTTTTAATGATGGACATTAAAGGAGACTTTAGTGGTATAGCAATGAGCGGTGTAGAAAATGACTTTATAAAAGACAGACATTCTAAGATGAACTTGCCTTTTACACCTTCTGGATTCCCTGTGGAGCTATTATCAATTTCGCAACAAAATGGCGTAAGACTTAGAGCTACCATAACTGAATTTGGTCCAATCTTATTCAGTAGAATACTAGATTTAAATGAAACTCAGTCTGGTATCGTCTCTCTTGTGTTTAAATACTGTGATGACAAACAACTTCCTTTACTTGATTTAAAAGACTTTAAAAAGACACTTCAATACTTAACTAACGAAGGAAAAGAAGAAATAGAAGCAGAATATGGTCGTATTTCTGCAGCTTCAACTGGGGCTATTATTCGAAAGATAATAGAATTAGAACAGCAAGGAGCAGATATATTCTTTGCAGAACCTTCTTTTGATATACAGGATTTAATGCGTATTGACGAGAATGGGTATGGATATGTAAACATTCTTCGTCTAACAGACATACAAGATAAGCCTAAACTTTTCTCTACTTTTATGCTAAACCTACTGGCGCAAGTCTATTCTCAGATGCCAGAACAAGGGGATAGTGGACAACCAGAACTAGTAATCTTCATAGATGAAGCGCACTTAATATTTAACGAAGCAAGTAAAACACTATTAAATCAGATTGAAACCATCGTTAAGTTAATTCGTTCTAAAGGAATAGGAATTTACTTTATCACACAGAATCCTACTGATATTCCGAATGGTGTACTAGCACAACTAGGTCTAAAAATACAACATGCACTACGCGCATTCACAGAAAAAGATCGCAAAGCAATAAAAACTGCTGCAGAAAACTTCCCTTCTACAGAATATTATAAGACGGATGAGATTATTACTTCTATGGGAACAGGAGAAGCTTTAGTAACTGCTCTAAACGAAAAAGGTATCCCCACCCCACTTGCAGTATGTACTATGCGTGCACCTATGAGTAGAATGGATATCTTATCTGATCAAGAAATAAATGACCTCATAACCAAATCTTCTCTTGCTAAAAAGTACAATGAGTATTTTGATAGAGAAAGTGCTTATGAGATACTAACTGCTAAACTAGAGGCTCTAAAACAAGAAGAGCAAAAAGTAAAAGAAACAAAAACAAGTACTACTAAAACACAACAAGGAAATAGTGATGTTACAAAAGGAATTATTAAAGTTGTAACTAGTGCTACTTTTATAAGAGGCGCTTTTGGTATCTTAAATAAAATATTATCTGGAGGAAACTCTAAGGGTAAACGCAAATAAATAAAAAAGGGTATATGCAATTGTATATACCCTTCTTCTTTATATTATAGAAGAGACTTTATCTTATTCATTACTTCATCACTATCCCATTTATCTTCGATATTGTCCATCAACATCACTTGATCCATTATATGAGTTTGCCTATCTCCTTCTGCTAAAGCAGAAACATAGCTTTCTGTACTAAAAGTTACTCTATCATATAAAGGCAACCATAACTCAGGGTATACCTCAGCAAACTTGCCTTCAATTTTCTTACGTAACAAGAACATATCATCTGCTGTATCTTCACTCATCTCCTTAAAATTTCGATAAGACAGTTCTGCTATAGCATCTCCATTAGGTTTTCTTTCTTCTTGATATTTTTTCAAGATACCCAGCCAACTATCATTTTCTCCTTGGCTTATTATTTGGTTAAGAACATACACATCTTCTAATCCAGCATTTAATCCTTGCCCATAAAAAGGCACTACTGCATGCGCGGCATCACCAATAAGAGCGACCTTATCTTCAGATACCCAAGGATAACACTTCATTGTTACCAATGAATTCACTGGGTTCTCTTTAAATTGTTCTAAATAATTTGGTATCAAAGCATCTACATCCTTAAAGTAAGTAGTAAAAAACTGATTTATTTCAGCATCTGAATTGATTGTCTCAAAAGACACATCTCCATCATAAGGCATAAATAATGTGCAAGTAAAAGAACCATCAACATTCGCCAAAGCAATAAACATAAAGTCTTTTCTTGGCCAAATATGAAATGCGTTCTTAGATAACTGATGTTCTCCATTAGGCATTGCCTCTATACGAAGTTCCTTATATCCTAAATGTAGATATGATTGTTGGTACTCAAATCTACTTTGTTTTTGCATTTTAGCTCTAACCCTAGAATACGCTCCATCAGCACCAAAGATCAAGTCCGTTTTAATTTCATTCCACTGATCACTTTCTTTTTCTGCTGTATATAGAATTCCTTTTTTCAAATTAACATCCCATATCGGAGTATCAAACTTAAATAATACACCTTCTTTCTCTGCAATAGAAATCAACTCCTTATTTAGTCCTCCTCTGGATATTGCCCATATAGAGTTTCCTTTTATACTATAAGGCTGGTATTTAATATCCCCCTCTTCTGTATGAATTGCTCTTTCGGACATGGGGATACCAAGTTCTCTTACTTCATCTTCTATACCCAATTCTTTTAATATCCTCCATCCTCTATCTGATAAAGCTAGATTAATAGATCTTCCTCTAAAGTCTATATTTCGAATATCCTCACTCTTATCGTATACTGTAACCGTATAGCCTTTCTTTTTTAAGCTGATTGCCAACACTACACCAACCAATCCACTACCAACTATGGAGATATCTTTTACCATTACGCTAACTAATTTATTTTTAACAAATTAAAATACAGATCCTTTGATTACTTATATTTTAACTCTAATATTCTCTGTACATTTAAGCAACAACACAACTAACAGATTCCCTATGAAAGATTTAATTTGGATCCTAGTGATACTTCTTTTAACAGGGTGGTATCTCTTTTACATCGTATTTAATATAGAACATATCTTAGTCTCTATATTACTATTTGCTGCTACTATACTTTCTTTGTATAATATATTCTTTTGTGACAAACCTATAAAAAAATAAAGAGTCTCGTGAGACTCTTTATTTTTGTTTATTTCTTAAACTCTATTTTTTGTCCTACTGCTAAGCCTTGTGATTTTGCAAATGCTCCACACATATGGAACAATAATCTAGCCCCTACATTTCCATCCCAATCATCTTCTCCTGGCGCTACCTCTACTAAATCCATTCCTATAATTAACTTATTAGATTCTGATAAACGAGTAATCATATAAGTTGCTTGCTCATAAGTTAATCCTCCTGGTACTGGTGTTCCTGTATTTGGACAATACCAAGCTAATAAAGCATCAATATCAAAACTAATCGCTACTTTCTCAGGTAATGAAGCGATGATTTGATCACATTTATCTTTCCAACTCATCCCTTCAAATTCGTCTTTCTTCAAATCTGCATCAGTATGCACCAACACTCTTCCATCTGCTTCTACTACTGTTGCAACTTCTTGTTCACAGAAATCACGAATACCTACTTGCACAATTGTCTTTACTTGAGGTAATTTTAATGTATTGAACATAATAGATGCGTGAGAGTAAGTAAACCCTTCATAAGCATCTCTTAAATCCATATGTGCATCAAAGTGTAAAATACCAAAAGCATCGTGATGTTTTGCTAAAGCATTGTAATATCCAAATGGAGTACTGTGATCTCCTCCTAATAATACTACGCGTTTTCCTTTTGCCATCCAGTAAGATACTTTCTCTTCTACTTCTTTGTGAAACTTATCACATACTGCATTAATTGTATCTAAATCTTTTTGTAATTCTGGTAAGTCTGCAATATTCTCACCATTCTCAAGTGCTTCAATGATTGGCTGAGCCATTTCTTTATATTTTGCACTTTCTACAGCCCAATGTTCTGGAGCCTCATCTATATAGATACCTAGCTTCCATAAATCAGGATATTGTTGGTGTAATAAGTCTACTTGATAAGAGGCTTCTAATATAGCTTCTGGTCCTTCTGATGCTCCTGCTCCGTAACTTACTGTTACTTCCCATGGTGCTGGTACCACTATAATCTCACTCTCCTCAGCTGTAAAAGGTAATCCATATATCGTCGCATCTGCTAATCCTGGCTGAGATGGATCGAAATTATCTATCTTATTTTGTTTAGTTGACATCGTATTTTATTTTTTGCAAATGTAATTTAATTTAAATGATAGACAAATCAGGCAAATTAAATTCTATTAAATAACTATTCATTCCTTATTTTTCTCTACTACACGAATACAGTAATCTATCATACTAATAATCTAAAAAAGACTATCTGCCTTTTTTAGAATCTCTCCGAAACGATATATACCTTCATAAGAAGTATAAAATGGCACTGGTGCTAACCTAACTACATTAGGTTCTCTCCAGTCTACGATTACTCCTTCATTCATTAAATACGAAAACAAATCTTTACCTTTTCCATGAAGAAATACAGAAAGTTGGCTTCCTCTCTCACTTTCTTCCTTAGGCGTAATTAACTCATAATTAGCATTAACAGCTTTAGCTACATCTTCCATTACAAATTCAAGATAAGCAGTAATCTTTCTTTGTTTTGTTATCAAAGCCTCCATACCCACTTCATCGAACATCTCTATAGATGCTAAATAGGGAGCTAAACTAAGAATAGAAGGATTACTAATTTGCCATCCATGTGCACTCTCTACTGCATCAAATTTTTTCTCCATTAAGAAACGACGTTCTTTATTATGTCCCCACCATCCAGCTAATCTTACTAAATCTTTATCTGTATGGTAACGTTCATGAATGAAACAGCCTGATGCACTACCTGGTCCAGCATTCATATATTTATAACTACACCATGCAGCGAAATCTACATTCCACTCGTGCAACTTCAACTCTATATTACCAGCAGCATGAGCTAAATCCCAACCTACCTTAGCTCCATATTGATGCGCATGGGCTGTGATAGTTTGAATATCGAACACTTGACCTGTATAATAGTTAAGTCCTCCTATTAACACTAAAGCAACCTCTTCTCCTACTTCATCTATCTTTTCTAATATATCCTCTAGTCTAAAGTTATGTTCTCCTGGTCTTTTCTTTAACTCTATAATAGCCTCTTTAGGATCTAGCCCATGTAATCTTACCTGAGACTGTATCAGATATTGATCACTCGGAAATGCTTTTTCCTCACATATAATCTTATACTTACTAGCAGTAGGACGATAAAAAGTAGTCATCAATAAGTGAAGATTAACAGTCAAGGTATTCATCACCGTAATTTCTGACGACTTCGCTCCTACTATTCTACTCAATGGTTCACTTAAACGTTCGTGGTAATCCCACCAAGGTTTCTCTGCGTAGAAATGCCCCTCTACTGCTAAAGCCCCCCAATCATTCATAACCTCATTGACATACTCTACAGCTCTTTTGGGTTGTAGTCCCAGCGAATTACCTGTAAAATATATAACCTGTTTTCCATTCACCTCTGGAAAGTTAAACTCATCTCTGTACTTAGCTAAAGGATCTTTTTCATCTAAGCTCTTTGCATAAGCAAGTGTATTTTCAAAACTCATTATATAGGAGTATTTCTGATTAAGTATTAACTGTAAATTTAGTTCTTTTTATACAAATACACTCCTAAACATAAGATAAAAGTCCACTCGTGCTATTCATAAAAAAAGCCTTTGAGAATCTCAAAGGCTTTCTAATTTATTTTGATTGATCTATTACAGAATCAACATTGCATCTCCGTAAGAGTAGAATTTATACTTCTCTTCTACAGCTTCTTTATAAGCTTTCATCATTAAGTCATGTCCACAGAATGCAGAAATCATCATTAATAATGTTGACTTAGGCATGTGGAAGTTAGTCACCATACAATCAGCGATACTGAAATCATAAGGAGGGAAGATAAATTTATTCGTCCATCCCACGAATGGGTTTAACGTTTGACTAGAAGAAACAGAACTTTCTAATGCACGCATACTTGTTGTACCGATAGCACATACTCTATTCTTTCTCTCTTTAGCTGCGTTTACAATATCACAAGCTTCTTGATTCACAAACATCTCTTCTGAATCCATCTTGTGTTTAGATAAATCTTCTACCTCTACTGGGTTGAAAGTACCTAAACCGATATGTAATGTTACATTAGCAAATTCAACACCTTTTATCTCTAAACGTTTTAATAAGTGTTTAGAGAAGTGTAATCCTGCTGTTGGTGCAGCTACAGCTCCTTCTTCAGTAGCATAGATAGTTTGGTAACGCTCAGCATCTTCTGGCACTACTTCACGATTAATGTACTTAGGAATCGGAGTTTCTCCTAATTCTTGTAATTTAAATCTAAACTCTTCGTAAGAACCATCGTATAAGAAACGTAAAGTTCTTCCTCTAGAAGTTGTATTATCAATTACTTCAGCTACTAATGAATCATCATCTCCGAAGTATAATTTATTACCGATACGTATTTTACGAGCTGGGTCTACTAATACATCCCATAAACGTTGTTCAGCATTTAACTCACGTAACAAGAATACTTCAATTCTCGCACCTGTTTTTTCTTTATTACCGTATAAACGTGCAGGAAATACTTTCGTGTTATTTAACACCATCACATCTCCCTCGTCAAAATAGTCAATTAAATCCTTGAATAATTTGTGCTCTATCGTCCCAGTTTTACGATCTACTACCATTAGGCGTGCCTCATCTCTGTTCTCTGCTGGAAACTCTGCCAATAATTCTTCAGGCAAATCAAAATTAAAGTTTGATAACTTCATTGAATATGTGTTTTGTTAGAAAATAATACTAAACTAATTTGGAAATCTAAGAGTATAGATGTCCAAATTGAGTACAAATATACAACCTCAGAGTAGGGGTTGTCAAGTATTTAGCCATATTTAATTTTACAGCTCTATTTTTTAACAATATTTACACCGATTTCAGCCAAACAATCCCAGTAATTTATAAATGACTTAGTTACAACCTCTGCTTCTAAAATAGTAACCTCTCCTTTCAGAGATAATGGAGCAAAAGCCATAGCCATTCTATGGTCTTGATAAGTTTCAATCTCTATTCCTTCTCTCATCCCTTTAGAAGGGTGAACAACAATAGATTCTTCTGTGATATCAACCACACCACCTAATTTAGTTAGCTCATTCTGTAAAGCCACTAAGCGATCTGTCTCTTTTATTTTTAAAGTATGTAGCCCAGTCATTTCACAACGAATGCCTAAACCAAAACAAGTCACAGCTATAGTCTGTGCCAAATCAGGAGTCTCTATCAAATCTGCTTTAAACTCAAAGTCTGTCTCTCTTACTTTTTCTAATTTTATGGTATAGTCTTCTAAGTATGTAGTCTCTACACCTAGTATAGTATACAGTTGACTTACTTGACTATCTCCTTGTAAGCTATCCTCTTTATAACTCTTCAGTTGCATAGTCGTTCCTATAGGTGACAGTGCTACAAAAGAATAGAAGTAAGAGGCAGATGACCAATCTGATTCTACTGTAAACTGTTCTGTACTAGCCTTGACTAAAGGTTTTACACTAATGATGTTCCCATTAAAAGAGCTCTCCACTCCTAATTGGCTTAATAGCTGTAGAGTCATCTCTATATAAGGACGAGAAGTAATATTACCTACCAAGTGTAATTCTATTCCATTCTTTAACCTAGTCCCTACTAATAATAGTGCTGTGATATACTGACTACTCACATCCGCAGGTAATTCTACCTTACCTCCTATTGCGATTTGGCCTTTTATATGAAGTGGAGGATATCCCTCTTTCTTACTATATGTGATATCAGCCCCTAACTGTCTTAGTGCTTCCACTAGTACACCGATAGGTCTTTCTTGCATACGACTACTCCCTGTCAGAGTAAGCTCACGAGTACTACACAACGAATAATAAGCTGTCAAAAATCGCATAGTAGTCCCCGCGTGATGTATATCTACTACATCACCCGTAGATGCTAATGCACCTTGCATGGCACATACATCATCAGAATCAGATACATTCCCTATCGTTAAAGATGGAAACAACTCTTGCAATATTAATAATCTATTGCTTTCGGATTTACTACCAGAGATAACAAGCGTCTTGTCATGCTCTACTTTACTTTTTAACAGCTTAATATTCACGTATTCTCTATTTTAATTTTTCATTATTGTGGTGACGGTCGTGATCTCTCTTTGTTTTCAAGTCCATCTTTTTATCAAATGCCTCTTGTAGATTCACACCAGTCTGATTCGCTAGACACATCACTACGAATACTACATCTGCTAGCTCCTCACCTAAATCTTTGTTCTTATCACTTTCTTTTTCAGATTGCTCTCCATATCTTCTAGCGATGATACGAGCTACCTCTCCTACTTCTTCTGTAAGCTGAGCCATATTCGTCAATTCGTTAAAATAACGAACACCGTGTTCCTTAATCCAATTATCAACTGCTAACTGTGCATCTTGAATATTCATAATTACTTATTTTTTGTTTTAAAAATTCTTCCTTTTACCCATTTGTCATAAACGAACATCAGTGCGATAAAGATAATATACTTTACCACAAAACTAATTAAACACTGCTCATCACCTGAAAAAGCACAACCGACCTCATCTGTTAAGAACCACGTCATCATCACATAGATAACCGTGAATAAACTAAACTTTACTAAACTATTCATTATTCTTTATTTTGACTATCTATTACGATTGTTACAGGTCCATCATTTAGCAATTCTACTTTCATATCCGCTCCGAATTTACCTGTTTGTATACGTTTACCTAAATCATTTTCTAACTTATCTATAAACTTCTCATACATAGGTATAGCAAAGTCTGGCTTAGACGCCTTAATATAAGAAGGTCTATTTCCTTTTTTCGTAGAAGCATGTAAAGTGAATTGACTTACTAATAATACCTCACCATCTACTTCTTTTACAGACTTATTCATCACTCCATTCTCATCTTCGAAAATACGCAAATTCACAATCTTACCTGATAACCATTCTATATCTAGTTTTGTATCAATATCCTCTACCCCTACTAAAACTAAAAGTCCTTGTCCTATATTACCAACTACACTACCTTCTACAGTCACAGAAGCCTTTGTCACACGCTGGATTACTACTTTCATCTCTTTGTTCTTTTTTATTCTATTACTTACAAACTTAAAAACTTTCTAAAGTTCTACCTTCATTTCATTAGATTAATTTCTAACAATAAAGTAGAATCAACTACTTCATAAAATATTATTAGGCAGAAAGCTACTTTTATAATAACTTAGAGGCTATATAATTTGTACACAGAACAATCTTCTAATTTTCCTTATTTTATGAAATTAAAATCCATAATAGCACTTTTTGTTGTTAGTACTTCTATCACATTTGCTCAGACCAAACAAGTCCTTATTGAGAATGTAAGAATCCTAGACCACAAGACTGCAGCCCTTACTGCGCCAATGAATGTCTTAGTCTCTGATCAAAAAATAGAGAAGATAAGCCCTTCTTCTATTTCTGTTAAAGGCAAAGATGTAACTAAAATCAATGGCAATGGAAAAACACTTATGCCAGGATTAATCGATGTACACGTACACATGGTATTCGGAGCTTTGACTATGGAACAAATGATGTCTCCTAATGCAACTCCTGAAAGCTTAATGCAAAATGTAGCTGTAGGAGCGCACAGCATGCTTATGCGCGGTTTCACTAGCGTTAGAGATGCAGGTGGCCCTATATTTCCTTTAAAAGCAGCTATTGATGCAGATAAGACTGCAGGCCCACGTATTTGGCCTTCAGGTGCTACTATTAGTCAGACTGCAGGACACGGAGACTTTAGAACTCCTAATGAGCGCTCTAGACGCTTCTTTGGGAAGCCTTCTCGTGCAGAAGAAATGGGGGCTACATTTATAGCAGATGGCCGTGACGAAGTACTTACTGCTACTAGAGAGAACCTACGCTTCGGTGCTAGTCAAATCAAAGTAATGGCAGGTGGAGGAACCTCTTCTGCTTATGATCCTATCGATGTTACACAATATACTTTTGACGAAATCAAGGCAGCTGTAGATGCAGCGGAAGACTGGGGTACTTATGTGATGGTACACGCTTATACTCCTAGAGCCGTACAACGCGCTATAGAAGCTGGTGTGAAGTCTATCGAACATGGACAAATGCTAGATGAAGAGACTCTAAAGATAATGGCTGAGAAGAACATTTGGTTAAGTCTACAGAACCTAATGGACAACAACGATAATATGGATGCGCAACGCAAAGAAAAACGCAAACCTGTACTAGAAGGACAAGACAAAGTATGGCCATTAGCCAAACAACTAGGAGTAAAACTAGCTTGGGGTACTGACTTCTTATTCGAACCAGAATTAAACAAAGAGCAAAATGACTATATCCTGCGTTTACAAAAATGGTTCACTAATGCTGAAATCCTAAAAATGGTTACTCAAGATAACGGAGAGTTACTTCAGTTATCAGGATTGCGCAGTCCATACCCTGGCAAATTAGGTGTAGTAGAAGAAAATGCTTATGCAGACTTACTACTTGTAGATGGAGATCCTCTAAAAGATTTATCTCTTATAGCTAATCCTGAGAAGAACTTTATCTTAATCATGAAAGGTGGTAAAATCTATAAAAACACCATCAATACGAAGAAATAAGAATATCATTATACTATAAGAAGACTGCCTAATAAGCAGTCTTTTTTTGTTTTAGTTATAGCCCATTGTTGCCCATTCTAATTTTAACCTCACTAAGGCTATAAAAATTCAATTATCTTTGCGCAGTTATTTTACGACCTACATGACTTACTTCTTTATAATAAATCAGTACTGTAAAATAACAAGGCTACTATCAAGCCTCCTTAAATTAAAATGTAATTCAAAAATATGAGAACAGAAATTTGCTCTTGTGAAGGCTTAGACCCTTTTTGTGATAAATGCTTCGGAACGGGTCATGCTCCTTTATCAACTTCAAAAAAAACTGTAACTAAACAGTCAAGCAAAGTAAAGCCGATTAAAAAAACAAAATCTTACTTGCCTGAGAAAATAGACTCTTTAACTAAAATAGAAATAGATGCACTTGCAATCAAGATTATCTCTACTTTAGACTTAAAGTCTAAAAAACAAATGCAGATTCTTAATTCTATTCCTTTTAGTACATCTACTTTTAGAAGAGATTATAAAGAAAAGTTTATTGACTTAGAAAATATCGAAACTGAAAAACAACAATTGAGAAATGACTTATTTATTATTGATCAAGAAATAGTATCAAAGAACTATAGAAGCCATTTCACATTCAGACATTTCTTATCTGATAAAGACGTTGATGTAACATCTAATCGAGAACTTAAAGGTTTAATTAGAGAATACAAAAAGCTTAAAAAATAAGCTGTTTTCTAAACCAAAACAAATACATCTGTACAGTTCACCTACAGCCTCAATTCATGTTGTCGCGGATGCCGTAATCCGTGACATTGATTAGAGGAAACACACAAGGTATTACATCTCTTCCCTCTGTATGAAAACACATACAACAAGCTCTATACTTGTATTATCTCCACTGTCCATAATCTGTATGGGGTGACATAGTTTGGGTGACACACAAGATATTGTGTCTCTTCCCACTGTATGAAAACACATATAACAACCTCTATACTTGTGTTATCTCCACTGTCCATAATCTGTATGGGGTGACATAGTTTGGGTGACACACAAG
>NZ_JBBPHJ010000020.1:0-62873 GCF_038039665.1 Myroides sp. C4067 | reverse complement strand
TATTTATTCTCTACAATATTATCATATTCTCAGTTAGCAAATCTAAAGGTAATTCTTAATTAAATGCCCTGTAGGGCATTAAAGTGTTCCTGTTGACTTCAGTAAGTTATAGTATTGGTATAATACGTTTATTTCAGCATTGGCGTACTGTAGTTCGGCTTCTAATTTTGCATTAGTGGCATCTGTCATTTCAGCTTGTATAGCCAATTGGTTTAGGTATTTAGCCTCTATGATTTTGTAATTCTCCTGTGCGAGTTGTTGACTTTTCTTTAGCAGATTAGCATTCTGTATAGCCTCATCGTATTTGGTATAAGCTGCATTGACTCCCATTTCTAATTGTTGTTGTACAAGGGTAAATGTCTCTTCAGCTTTGTCTTTTTGAAGCTTTTCTAGTTTGACTTTTTTGGGTGTTTTATATAAATTGTCAATATTGTAAGTTAGTGATACCCCCACTTGCCAAGCGTTAGAATACATATCCATCACAGGATTAGTTGTTGTGATCGGACGACTAATATTATACCCACCTACTGCAGCTAGAGCAGGATACTTATCTGTATTGGCAATCTCTATCTTTTTTTGTGCCGCTTCGACTCCTTTTTCTACTCTTTGTATCATAGGATGTTGCGTATAGGCTAGATCTAGATAATAGTTATAATCCCCTTCTAGTGGTCTGTGTACAAGAGCTTCATTAGGCGTTATTTTAGTTGAGGTCGGCAGTCCTAGTGCGATCGCTAAATTATAGTTTAGAATCGATAGGTTATTATCTACACTTAATAGGGCTTGATCCATATTCTGAAGAACTAGCTCACCTCTGATTACTTCATTTCTAGTCATCATTCCTTCTTTATAATATCTATTGACATTCTCAAGGCGGATTTGGGCTAACCTTTTATTGTTTTGATAAACTTGCTCTTGATGAATCAGTTTATATACATCTAGGTAGTTAGAAATAACTAAGAGCTTAATGCTTTGTTGATCTTGTACAAGGTCTAGAGAAGCAAGCTGTTCGCCTATTTCAGCGAGTTCTATATTCTTATTAATCGCTCCCCCTTTAAATAGTAGTTCAGATGCCTGTACTGCATAGCTATTGCCAAAGTGAGGCATATCCTTCGTCATGACTTTACTGAAATCGCGGTCTAATATAAGCGCATCTCCTATATAAGAAGCATTGGCAGTAAAGGCAAGATTAGGAAGGCGTTGTTGTTTAATTAATTGGGTTTGTTGTTCGCTAATGTTTTTGTTTAAAGCAGTGACTTTTAATTGTTGATGATTTTGCATCGCTAAGTTCACCGCTTGTTCTATACTAAGTGTTTGGTCGCTTACTTGGCTATATATTGAAGTATATGAGAGTAGTAGTAAGCTTAATCCACAAAAGTATTTGTGAATATTTCTTTTCATTTTATTTGTACTTTATGCCGACAAAGTTAGCTCAGTAGTACATGGTATAAAATGATTAAGAATATCAAAAAAGATGTTTAAAAGTATTATTCTATAACTTAAACATCTTTCTATACTGAGTTGGGCTGGTGCCTTGATGTTTTTTAAAGAAGTGAGCGAAAGCATACTGATCACTAAATTGAAGTTTAGTGGCTAATTGTTTGATAGGCAAAGTAGTAGTAGATAACTGTGCTTTAGCTTCGTTAAATATAAACTCATTAATGATTTCTATAGGTGTTTTTCCAGAAGTTTCTTTAACGACTGTACTTAGGTGTCTAATAGAGAGTTGTAGTTTATCTGCGTAGAACTGAACAGACTTAGTCTCTAGGTAATAATCAGAGACTAGCATCACGAATTTATACGTGATCTTTTGCTGTGAGGTCATTTGATTAATAGAATCTTCACTTCTAGGCGTGGCTACGCTTACTAGGTGATAGAGGATGATATTAAAATAATTCTCTATAATATACTGAGCATATTCGATCTCGTCAAAGTGCTCCAGGTAATAACCCAGTGACTCTACATTAGTCCAGAAGATATCTAGTTCTTGTTTGCTGATGTGAAAATTGCGTTGTAACTGTGTTTTTAGATCGCGATATACCTTTAGGCGATGTAGCTTAAATGAAGCAGTCTCTAGAAAATTCCTGTCGTATCCTAATAGACGCAATTCCGCATCAGGAGAGATGTATAAGATTTCGTATACATACTTAACATCAATTAGAAAGATAGAGTTCTCTATGATTTCGAATTCATTAATCTGTTCTCTAATTCTAATTGTCCCTTGTTTGACAAATAAAAAAGAGGAGCGTATAGGCTTATAAGGGTGCCCAAAGTTGGCTTGATCAAAGATGCTTTGTTGATCGTAAATTCGTACTTGTATAAATGAAGAATTGGCTGTCTCTATATTTCCTTGAAGCATAAGGATGGTTTTATAGGTGCAAGGTAGGGAAAAAATAGGGAGTATGGACTTTATATGTAAGCAGAATACCTGCTAAGTGGGGGCATTCTTGTAGGAAGAAGCGATCTGAGGAGGAATGTGGGATTATTGGGAGGAAGGATGTGTAGAGTTTTCATTTAGTATTTATATAATATAATTTTTTGTTAATGATTATTTAATTCTTATTAATTGTGCAAGCTATACTTTAGCACCGATTAATTAGACATAATATGGCACTATCAAGAGATCAATGGGTTGATATTAACTACTATAAGTATTGGGATATATTGTATTATCTCTCTTGTAATATTACGAGAGATAAGGATCTGTCTGCTGATATAGTTCAAGATGTTTTTGTGAATATATGGAATAATTACAGTAATTTGATAATCGATAATTCTAAAGCTTACTTAATACAATCCGTTCGTAATAAAAGTTTAAAAGCTATTAGTACAACTAATTTTAATACTGTTCAGCTAGAAGAGGTATATAATGTATTAGTAGATAATGAAATATTAAGTAAAGAAGAAGAAATAATGTTCAAGGAACAATTAGTTAATATGATATATAGTAAGGCTCAAGAAGTACTACCAGAGAAGTGTTATCAAATATTTGTTCTTCGATATAGTAATAAATTGAGTTATAAAGAAATCGCATTAAAACTTGGGATATCAGAAAGTACTGTAGATAATCAAATTAATAAAGCTTTAAAAAGTATTAAGAGTTCTTTACCTTATTCAATAGACTATATTATTGTGATAGGTTATTTGATGGGGGTAACCCAGAATTAGTACTAATTAAATACTGTAAAGTGATTTTGCTTCATAACTTTTCTCTTAGTTCTAAAACTATATTAGAGTATGCAGGGGGGTACTTATTTAAGCGTCTTTTTTATAATTGTTTTTGTTTATCAGTTTATACTTTGTTCTGAGTTAAAAGCAATGTTATCTAAGTGTTACTCATATTAAGAATGAGTTAAGCGTTTGTTTTTGCATAGGGAGTTATAATAATAGAGGACTCTTACTTATGTAAGACAATCTTAAATTATGCAAAATAAGTTTAAACATTTTTTAAATAAATATTTACTTGGTACATCTGACTTAACAGAAAAAAAAGTTGTGGAAGACTTTTCTGATAATTTACAGAAAAGACCATTAATAGAATTAAAGATAATTCAAGAGAATAGCAAACTGAGAAGCTCTATATACAATAGTATAAAGTATAAAACTAGAGAAAGAAAGAGAAGAAAGAATTATAGATTATTATCAATAGGTTTTTCACTCTTATTAGTGGTAGGTTTAACAATTTATCAGAAGAATATTTCTGTTAATAATCAAGAATTAACATACACTACTTCTAGTGAGTTAGCTAAACATATTATTCTATCAGATGGTACTGCTGTAACACTAAGTAGTAACTCTACATTAATTGTGTCAAATGAGTTTAATCAATCAAGTAGAGAGATTAAATTAATAGGAGAGGCTTATTTTCAAGTTGCTAAAGATGCCTCAAGACCTTTTATTATTTCGTCAGATAATTTTGAGACACAAGTTTTAGGAACTTCTTTTTGGGTGAAACGAAATATAGTAGAAGTCTCTACAGGACGAGTAAAGGTTAGTAACTTGTTAGATAGGGAAAACTATGTCATTTTAACTGCTGAGCAAAAGGCCTTACTAAAAGACCATAGATTATATAAAAACACCATAGACGTGTTTTCTTGTATCTCTTCTACATCATCTTATCTTATGATGAACAACATCACTCTTACACAGTGGAAACAAATAATAGAAAAAGAGTTTGATATCCAGATACACTTCCTGGAAGATATTATTTCAACAAAAGAATTTATTCAAGCAGATTTTAGAAACTCTACTCTAGCAGATATTGTTCAGAGTGTCAGCTATATGTATGATTTTGATTATAAGTATGAAAATAAAAATATAATTATTAATAACACCAAGAAATGAGATTAAATTACTATTACCGGTTACGAGTAGAGACATATCTTTTTTGTCTTTCTTTATTAAGTACAGGCGTTTATGCTACTAATCAGACAATTTCTGATAAGGTAGGTGTCCATGTCTATGTAAGTAATACTTCAGAAACAGTGAAGAGCTTATTTGAAAAAATAGAAGCACAAACTGCTTACAAAGTAGTTTATTCTCCTTCGACATTAAATACCTCTATTGCTCTTAGATTTACTAGTAAAGAACGTGAATTAGAGAAGTTGTTAGAGGATATTGCCTTAAGAACAGGATCTACATATAATATATCAGATAAATTTATCACTTTTAAATCACAATATGTTATTCCTAAGGGAAATAAGGTTAGTACAGGTCAGCAAAGTAATAAGACTGTTGTGAAAGGGGTAGTTAAAGATATTCATGGACTAGTACTTCCTGGGGCGACTGTAAAAATAAAAGATTCTACAGAGGCTGTAGCTACTGATCTAGACGGTAGTTTTATGTTAGAAGTAGCCCATAATAAACCGATCATATTAGTAATAGAGTATATAGGATATGATACTAAAGAAATTAAGGTAGAAAATCCAGAATATACTTCTATAGTCTTAGAAGAAGATGCTCGTAGTTTAGAAGAAATTGTGATCACTGGTTATACAACAGAGAGCAAGCGAAATATTACTGCTGCTATTTCTACTATTAATGTAGATGGTATTAAGGATGTTCCTAAGGCGGATGTAGCCGAGATGTTACAAGGTAGAGCTTCAGGGGTACAAGTTATGAGTGATAATAGCCCAGGTGGAGGAAACTCTATTCGGATAAGGGGATTCAGTACTATTAATAATAATGAGCCATTAGTAATCGTAGATGGAGTACCTGTAGCTAATGGGTTGAATTCGATTAATAGTAATGATATAGCTTCAATGCAAGTATTAAAAGATGCTGCTTCATCTTCTATTTATGGTTCTAGAGCAGCTAATGGAGTGATTTTAATTACAACAAAGTCAGGAGGTAGAAGTGAAAAGATATCTATAGATGTAAGTAGTTTTACAGGTGTTCAAAGTGCTTTTAACCTACCTAAGATGCTTGATGCTCAGGAATATGGAGATATGTTATGGCAAGCTTATAAAAATGATGGTGTTGCTCCTAAACATGATATTTATGGAAATAATCCTACTGGGGCGACTATACCTCTTTATTTAAATAAAGATAAAACTATTAAAAGTGGTAATGTAGATTGGGTTAAAGAAATATTTAATCCTGCTACGATTCAATCTCACAATATATCATTAGCAAAAGGAGGGGAATACTCTAGTCAACTTTTTTCGTTAGGGTACTTTGATCAACAGGGAATAATAAAAGACACTTATTTTAAGAGATTCTCAGGCCGCTTTAATTCAGATTATAGATTCTTTGATGGGATCTTGACAATAGGGGAGAATCTTAATGCCTCATATACAGAAAATGTTGGTATCGGTACTAATGCCGCATTAGGGTCAATAGTATATAATGCATTTATGTATCCTTCTATAGTACCTGTTTATAATGAGTTAGGAGAGTTCTCAGGGAATCCATTAAATGATATTCAAAATCCTAGAGGACGTTTAGATCGAAATAAAAATAATAAAACAAAAGAGCTGAGACTATTAGGTAATTTATTCGGAGAGTTAAACCTAAGTGATTTTACCTTTAGGTCGTCTATAGGGCTTGATTATGTAAATATTAATGGAAGGAACTTTTCACCAAAGTTTAATGAAATATTAGTTATTAATCCAGTTAATTCACTTTCTACTAGAAATTCGTTTAATTATCAATTTACTTTTACTAATACACTTAGTTATAAAAAACAATTAGGCAATCATAATTTTGATGTATTATTAGGACAAGAAGCAGTTGAGTATTACTATGAAGGGTTCTCTGCTTCAAGACAGAACTTTATGTACGAAGATCCTAATTATTGGTTTTTAGATTATGGTACAGCCAATCAACTAAATGGAGGTAACGCTAATGGGTGGTCATTAAATTCCTTCTTTGGTAAAGTTCATTATAATTATGATGGAAAGTATATTGTATCTGCTACAATGCGTAGAGATGGAACTTCGCGATTAGCTAATCATAAATGGGATACTTTTCCTGCTGTTTCACTTGGTTGGAGGATAGATAAAGAAGAGTTTTTTGATTTAGGAGATACTTTTACTTCATTTTTACTTCGTGGTGGCTGGGGAGTTACAGGAAATCAGCAGGTACCCTCTTATTCTACTATAAAAAGTTATTCTAGTAATAGTTACAATTCAAATTATGATATTAATGGAGGACAGTCATCTGTTGAGACAGGTTTGATTCAATCTAGAGTACCTAATCCAGAATTAAAATGGGAAACTACTACACAGAGTTCTTTAGGAGTTGATTTAGGCTTTTTTAATGATAAACTAAATGTAACAGCAGATATCTATGACAAGAAAACAAAAGATATTTTGGTCTATAAATCTTTGCCTTTGACTTATGGTGGTACTAATGATGGACAATGGGTAAATGACGGAGAGATGACAAATAGAGGTTTAGAATTAAATCTATCTTATCAAGATAATATAAAGGATCTTCACTATAATATTAATTTCAATTTTACAACTTATAAAAATGAATTGACAGCATTAAACTCTGTTAATTATCTAGGTATACCTTCTTCATCTTTACACAGTGTAAATTTTGGACAAGAAATTTCTAGATCTGCTATAGGTCAACCAATAGGCTCATTCTTTGGTTATGTTAATGATGGAATATTTAAAAGTCAACAGCAGATCGATCAGTATAAATTACAACCTAATGCAAAACCAGGTGATTTAATCTTTAGAGATGTAAATAATGATGGTGTAATAGATGACAATGATAGAACATTTATAGGTTCTCCTCACCCTGATTTTATTCTTGGCTTTAATGTAGATTTAAAATATAAAGGGTTTGATTTAAGTATGTTTTTTAATGGAAGTTTTGGCAATAAGATTTATAACTTAACAAAATATAACTCTCATTTCTTTAATCAATCAGCTTATAATAAGTCTTCTGATGTATTAGGGGCATGGACACCTGACAATCCGAATGCTTCTATACCAAGATTATCATTAGATGATACTAATAACAATATACGCCCTTCATCTTATTATGTGGAGAATGGCTCATATTTCAAGTTAAATAATTTACAACTAGGTTACTCTTTTGGAGAAAAACTTCATAAAAAGCTGAAAATGAGAGTTTATCTACAAGCAACAAATGTATTTACGATTACTAACTATAGTGGATTAACTCCAGAAGTGGGACTACAAAGTTATTCTAAGAGTAATAAAAATTTAGATATAGGTATTGATCGTGGGCTTTATCCACCTGCACGTACTTTCTCTATGGGATTAAGTATTAATTATTAAAATACAAGTAATGAAAAGATATATTTCAAATAAAACATATAAGATACTATTTGTCACAACTATTATGGCAGGTGTAATGAGTTCATGTTCTAAAGACTTTTTAGACGAAACTACTTATGGAGAAGTATCACCAGACAAGATGACAGATCCTAAGAATGTGGAAAGAGTAATTATAGGGGCTTATAAGATGCTGAATGGACAGATGGATAATGCTTCAAATGCAATGAATTCTCCAGCGTCTAATTGGAGTTTTGGAGATGTGACTTCTGATGATGCATATAAAGGAGGTGGAGGTACTGGTGATCAAGGGCAAATCCACAGAATGGAGTTATACCAGACAGACCCAACAGTAATAGATATAGAAAGAAAGTGGAGTGCATTATATGAAGGTATTAAAAGGGTAAATGACGCTCTACGATTATTAAATCAATCAGTAGCATTTGATCCTGAACTAAAGAAGCAGAGACAGGGAGAATTATTCTTTCTTAGAGGACATTACTACTTTGAATTAAAGAAGATTTACAATAGAATTCCTTATATAGATGAAAAAGTTGTTAACGTAGAGGATTATAATCGATCAAATGTAGAGTTTACTTCTGAACAGTTATGGCAAAAAATAGCAACAGATTTTGATAATGCATCAAAAGTATTGCCTTCTAAGCAAGCACAAATAGGAAGACCTACTAGCATTGCTGCTAAAGCTTATCTGATGAAGACAATGATATATCAAAAGAAATGGCAAGAGGCTTATACAATCTCAGAAGAGGTGATGTCAAGTCAATATAAACTTCTGTCTAATTTTGAAGATGTGTTTTTACCAGAAAATGACAATAGTTCAGAAGTAATATTTGCAGTACAACATTCTATTAATGATGGTGATCCTAATAACTATAATGGAAGTATAGGAGATCGTCTTACAGCTCCAGGAGGCCCTTTTTATCCTCAGTATGGTTTTCATAGACCTTCTCAAAATCTAGTTAATGCTTTTAAGACAGATGCTAACGGATTACCTGTAAAAGATAATGTAGATGTAAACAGTCAAGATTTCGTAGATCCAAGATTAGATTATACCATAGGTAGACCAGGTATAACATATAAAGATTTAGGAGTGACATATGATGCATCTTGGGCAAGGGATGTAGCTACTTATGGAGTATATGCACCAAAGAAACGTATAGTTTCTGCTAAATCACCTTATTATGGCGCAACTTGGCCTTATGTTTCTGCGTTGAATTATTATATTATTCGTTATGCAGAAGTAATGTTATGGAAGGCGGAAGCAGCTGTAGAGTTAGGTAAATTAGAAGAAGCTCGAAGTATCGTAAATGCGATTAGAAATAGAGCAAAAGAGTCAAAGTATGTGATGGCTTTAGATGGTAAGTCATACGCTGCTAATTATAAAATAGGCTTGTATAATGATAGCTGGAGTGATGTAAACAAGGCTAGAGAGGCTGTACAATTAGAGAGTAGATTAGAGTTGGCGATGGAAGGAGAACGATTCTTTAATTTAGTGCGTTGGGGGATAGCAGATAAGGTCATTAATCAAGAGTATCTAGAAGCAGAGAAACATAAACGTTCATTTTTGACAAATGCTCATTTTACTAAAGGAAAGAATGAATATTTTCCTATTCCACAAAGATATGTAGATGGGGCTACTTCTAAAGTTGAACAAAATCCTAATTATTAATATTAAGTAATATAAAAAAAATGAGAAAAATAGTAGTAGGTTTTTTACTCGCTGTATGTACTTTTTCTTTCGGACAACGTGGTGATAATAAAAGTGTAACATTGTTAAGAAATAGTAATTTTTATTTTTTAGATCAGCTTTCTAAACAACCTAGTCTTGTTAAGTTGCTCAATGATAATAAGACTTTTACAGAAATAAAACATAATAGATTAGATCTAATAAGTAAGTTAGTAAATGGTGAAACTTTTCCTAAGAGCGAAGAATTGGTTCATTCTTATATTTTTACAGACGATCAGATAAAAAGTATCTCTGATGAGTTAGTTGCTTTAAATAATAAGGAGAAGAAAGTAGAAACTTTTTTTGAAGAATTAAAGCAGTCTAAAAAATACATTAATTACAATGAGATGAATCAGAAAGATTTTATCTCTAATGTAGTGAAGTTAAACTTTAGTGGATTAAATCATACCTTAAAAGTATATGGATTAGGAGAGAAGCCTTTTTATCCAAACATTGATTCAGTATCTTATGATAAGAATTCACGCTATTTTAAAAGTGCTATTTTATTTTGGGCAAAGCATTTAGCAAATGAATCAGATTATTCTAAGGCGAGCTTCTTTGAACCAATGTTGGATTATGGACTGTATTTGATGTATATGAACCACAGGGATGAAGGTATTAGATATGAGCCTCTAGTTGCATTGTATAATAAGAGCGCTATAGAATATGTTAAACGCATTGATTTTAAAAAGTATGAATACAATGCATTAATCGTCTTAGGGGATGGACCAGAGAATTATAGAGATCCTTTGGGGGCGTTAGGAAAATTGAATCTAAAATTAGCAGTAGAACAGTATAGACAGGGTAAGGCGCCTTTTATTATTGTTTCAGGTGGACACGTACACCCAAATCGTACAGAGACTTGTGAAGCTATAGAAATGAAAAAAGAATTAATAGGGTTATATAATATCCCGGAAGAGGTAATTATTGTAGAACCTTATGCTAGACATACGACTACTAATCTTAGAAATGCTACTCGTTTAATGATAGAGTACGGTTTTGATATTAAACAAAAAAGTATGATTGTCTCTTATGAGTTACACACAAAATCAATAGCAGATAAGAAGTTCTTAGAACGTTTTATGCGTGAATTAGGTTATTTACCAGGAAAAATAGTTAAGCAGAAAAAAGGAGAGTTATTAGACTTTTATCCATCGGAATTACTATTACAAATAAATCCTTTAGAGCCGTTAGATCCATAAGATGAGGAAGTTTCTTATTTTATTGCTTATAGCAACTCAATGTGGTTATGGACAAAAAAGTAAATTACGTGATAAAGTGAATGTTTTTTTAGGAACTTCAGGGGATTATGGACAGTTATCTCCTGGAGCTTCTTTTCCATTTAGTATGCTATGTATTTCTCCAGAGACATATCCTTATAATCATACAGGATATGATAATAGAGCAAAACAATTTGAAGGTGTAACTCATACTAGACTTCAGGGAGTGGGATGTAAGGGAAGTGGAGGTAATATTCTGATCAAACCAATTATAGGAAGTAATATTGGAACGGAGTTAATCAAAGAGAGAGAAAAGGGAATGCCTGGTTACTACAAGGTGGAATTTATAAACAACATTAAGGCTGATTTTACTGTAGGGCATAATTATGGAGTGCATCGATATTCCTTCCCTAATAATGGGCAACTATTTGTGGATTTATCTAGTGCTACTAATGATGCTTTTATCAGTGCTGAATATGAAGTATCTAATCAGGTTATTCAGGGAAAGATTAGTTCTAAAACAACATGCTCTGCTGGGATATATCATTTTTATTTTAGTATAGATTTAGGAAATGGAGCCATCTTAAGAAAGGTAGGAGAATATCAATTTATCGTTGATTTTCCCTCTTCTAAAGTCGAATTACAGATTGGTTTTTCATCTGTTTCAGAACACTATGCAAAGAGCAGAATAGCAATGGGGCAAAGTTTTGATTTAACAAGAACTTTAGCTACAGAGCGATGGAATGAATTATTATCTGTTGTTGAGGTTAGTGATAAGGATGATGAGAGGGTAAAGCTTTTTTATTCTTTGCTTTACAGGACTCTTCAGGCGCCTTATCTGATATCTGAAGCAGATGGGACTTATAGAACAATTAGTGGTGAGGTGAAAAAAGCTGATTTTAATGTATATCATGGTTGGGCGCTATGGGATAATTATAGAGAAGTTATTCCTATGTATTCTATATTATATCCTGAAGTGTATAAAGATGTAGTTCACTCTATTGCTAATATGTATCCATACGGCAAAAAAGACTTCTCTACACTCAATGAACCTGGTCCTACAGTGAGGACAGAGCACGCTTTAGTTGTTTTGGCTGATGCAGTGAATAAAGGATATCAGTTACCTATAGATTCCATTAAGGAGTACCTTGTTAAGGAAGCTGAGCAACTTGATTTTTCTTCTCCTGATAAGACATTAGAATCATCTTATGATTATTGGGCATTGAGTGAAATATTTAAAAGTATTCAAGATACTGTATCTGCAAACTATTATTTAGAAAAAGCAAAAGAGTATAAGAAATATTGGCTAAAGGATTTTAAGGATATTCAGATTCACGATGTGGATAAAATGCAAGCAAGAGGATTATATCAAGGAACTATCTGGCAATATAGATGGTTAGTACCTTATGATATAAAAGGCTTAATTAGTCTTATAGGTTCTGAAAAAGAGTTTGAAGACCAATTAGATACCTTTTTTGAAGGTCATTATTATAATCACGCCAATCAGCCAGATCTTCAGGTGTCTAGTTTGTACAATGCTACTAGAAGTGTTCATAAGAGTCAGAAATTGATCCATGATTTACTACTAGGAGAGAGTATTCAGTTCTACTTTAACGATAATAGTAAAGGAATTGATCCTTACATCGGGAGGATTTATAAGAATGCATCTCAAGCTTTTTTACGGACTATGGATGATGATTTAGGGACAATGTCAGCATGGTTTGTTTTAAGGAGTTTAGGATTCAGCGCTGCTAATGTGGGGTCGGATACTTTTTATCTCAATGCTCCTATTTTTGAAAAAACAATCATACGCAATAATTTGGTAATTAGTAATAAAGAAAGAAGCTCTTATATACAAGAGGTAGCGTATAATAATAAGGATTATCAAAGGAACTATATTACTTATAAAGAATTTTTGAAGGCATCAAAAATCATATTCAAAACAAGTGATGAACCTAATAAACAATGGCCGTCAGAACCATTGTGGATTTCAAATATAAAAGAAGATGAATAGAAATATAAAGTTAAGTAGTATTCTGTTAGGTATACTATTACCTATAGTGATGTATGGGCAAATAAATTTACCTAGTGATTTACGCATTAATCAGATTCAAGTTTTAGGTACACATAATAGTTATGCAGAACCAGTAGATCCTAATCTCCTTGATTATGTATCTAAAATTGTAGATCAGTCAAAAGGGAAGTTATTAGAGGGAATGAGTAAAGAGCAGTTAGACTTTTTTAAAGAGTATCACCCTAATGAAATTAGTTTTAAGGAGAGTTTGTTTTATGAGCACCCAAGCTTTGAGATTCAGTTAGACAGTGGATTGAGAAGTTTGGAACTAGATGTGTATTATGATTCAACAGGCAATAGATATACAAATCCAGCAGGCTATGAATATTTAAAAACAGTAGGAGTGAAGCAGCTAGCAAAGCATAACATAACAGATTTAGATAAGCCTGGATTTAAAGTTTTGCATATGGCAGATGTAGATTTTAGGTCTAAATATCCAACGTTAAAATTAGCATTACAAAGTATAAAAAAATGGTCTGATCAGCATGTAGATCACATCCCTTTATTTATCATGATTGAAGCAAAAGATTCAAATTGGCCTTTGTTTAAGAATCCAACAGAAGTATTGAAATATGATGAATATGCATTTGACCTATTAGATCAAGAGATTGTTGATATTATAGGTAGAGAGAAGTTGATTACACCTGATGATTTAAGAGGAAATTATAAAACGCTTAAAGAGGCTGTGGCTAATCATAACTGGCCACTAGTATCTCAGTCTAAAGGGAAACTGTTGTTTATGTTATTACCTTCTACAGGAGGGGTAAATCAAGGTGAGTCCGCTTATGTACACAATCGTCCAAATTTAGAAGGTAGAATAATGTTTGTACAGTCTAAACCAACGGATACTTATGGTGTGTTTTTACTCTTAGATAATGCTATTGTACGCCAAGAGGATATAAAAGAATACGTGACTAAAGGTTATCTTGTGAGAACTAGATCAGATATAGATACGTATGAAGCGAAAGTCAATGATCATACTCGTGCCAAAGCTGCTTTTTCTAGTGGTGCTCAAGTTATATCAACAGACTTCTTCTCTAAAGTTTACAACCCTTATCGATCAGGATATTTTGTAGAGCTGCCAGATAATCTTAAGCAGATTAGGATAAACCCAGTAAATTATAAAAAAAGTAATTAGTATAATATAATTTTAATACAAAAAGCCTTGTAACTTACAGTCACAAGGCTTTTTGTATTAAAATTATATTATTCAGCTTGTTTCTCTTTAATCAGATAACACCCTAAATACAATACATGACAGGCAAGTAATGAATAGGCTGTTAATGTCATGATATCTGCAGGAATTAGATTCGTTACTGCTGATATAATAAAGGTTAGCAACAACTGTAATGTACCTAATAGAGCTGACGCAGATCCACTATTAGTAGTGAACGGTGCTAAGGCTAATTTAGTAGTTGTAGGGAATAGTACTCCAAGAGTTAGTACAATGAAGAACAACGGAACTAATAAGGCCTCAATAGGTTCTTTTAGTACACACATTACTAAGAAGGCTATTGTCCAAGCAATACCAAAATAGACAGTGTATTTTACGACTTGTTCTACAGTCCACCAACGTGACAATACAGAGTTAGCCAGCCACGCACCAAGGATTAATCCAATGGCATTAAAAGCAAATATACCACTAAACATATCTGAAGACATTCCTCCATACTCCATAATAAGGTAAGGGGCATTGGCTAGGTAGATCATTAAGATACTATAGGTTAAACTTCCGATTAATGTATATTTGACAAAGACATTATTTTGTACTATTTCTTTAAAGTCTGCCATAAGGTTAACATCTCTTTTCTCAGTTACAATACGCGTTTCAGGCAAGAAGAAGATAACAGCTAATAGGCAGATGATACCTAATATCACTAAGGTAACGAAAGTAGATTGCCATACGAAATGACTAATCAGAAAGTTACCAGCGATAGGACCTACGATAGGTGCTACTCCTGCTATGATAGCTAGTAGAGAGAAGACATTCATACTTTGGTCAGCAGAGTAGTATTCATTCACTACGGCACGAGCGATAACTACCCCTGCACACCCTGCAAAAGCTTGAAAGAATCGAGCTGCCCAGAACTGTTCTATGGTCTCTGCATAGATACAGGCTACTGATGCTAGAATAAAGATGATTAAAGAGGCAATAGTCGGAAGTTTACGACCATAGCGATCAGAGATAATTCCCCAAAATAGCTGTCCTGCTGCGAATCCTCCTAAAAAGAAAGAAAGGGACAACTGTACATTTTTTAGATCTGTATTAAAGGTCTGTGAGATTTTTAAGAAACCAGGTAAGTACAGATCTATACTAAAAGGTTCGATAGCAGATAGTAATGATAAAATAATCACGACTATAAACTGAGCTTTTGTTAACTTATTCATATTGATATTTTGATGGGGCAAAAGTAAACCTGTTGATTCACTTAGACCTTGGCAAAACAAGTACTCTTATTGGACTTTTTTCACATTTTCTCTAAAAGCTAATGGAGCCAAACCTGTACTTTTTTTAAAGAAGCGGTTAAAATAGTTGACCTCACTAAAGCCTAATTCGGCTGAAATCTCTTGGATATTCAAGTCAGCATATCCTATTAGCCTCTTTGCTTCTAGAAGTATTCTGTTGTGAATATGTTGATTAAGGGTATAGTCAGTAGCCTTTATTACCAGTTCATTCATTCGTTTTACAGACAGAGCTATTTTATCTGCATAAAAGGAAGTAGGGTAGTGTGCTGTATAGTGTTCTTCTACCAGTTCAAGCAGTTTTAATACACGTGTATCCATTAGAGGATTGTCCTGTGATAGCTCTTTTAAGCCTTGAATATGGGAAATATAGATATTGAGGTACTTCTCTAGTATATAAGTTCGTTTCTGTGTATCCCATTCTTGTTGGAATAAAAACATGATTGCTTTAAAGACTTCTTTTTTATCTTCTGATAACTCAAACCATAAGGGAGGATTAAATCTAAACTTGTGCTCGTTAAATTCTTTGGCGAGAATGCGGTTAAAGAAATCCTTATTGACAGAGATAAAATATCCCTTTACCCCGTCGGGATTAATATTGTGCATTTGCCCGGGATAGATGACCCATATCTGATCATCAGAGATAGGGTAGGACTCAAAGTCAACTTTCTGTGTTGTCTCCTTGGTTTGGGTAAACCAGTAGATCTGATAGAAGTTACATTGATAGTGGTAATCAAAGTTGAATAGATGACTATTGTCTTCTAGCATAAAGAATTCAATAGGTACATCTTGATCAAATTGTTTGGCTTTAATTACCTTGTGTGTAGACATCTTAGATTAATTAGGGCGTAAAGGTAGTTTATTTTGCCTAGTTGTAATTTAAAAGTGTTTTAAGAATGTGTTTATATTGTATAAACAGTTGATTGTAAAGAGACATTCTTTAAAAAATATAATATATACATCTGTTTTTTGGGTAAGTATCTGTTTTATAGGTTATATTTACATATAAGCGGTGTATTAAGTGGTATAAATAAGGCTAGTAAAACGAAATAAATACTGAATTGATATGGAGGTAATTGGCGCTATACAGATTCTCGAGATATTAGAAACTAATAGTATTCCAATAAAAATATTAGGAGCTGATACTGATATCTATTATGCAAAAACTATTTTTAAAACCCATCCTCCTTTGGAAGATATCATTAATGAATTGATCGGAAATGAGGTTTATAAAAGTTGGGGAATAAGAGTGCCAGATATCAAGATAATAAAGATTGAGAATAAGTTACTTCAAGAGTTTTTGATCGCCAATAATATCATATCTAAATACAGTCAGTTTGATATTGAAGAGTTGTTTATTATTGGCTCCAAAGAGATTCATAATCAAACAGAACTTGACTATCATAACTTAGTTCTATCTAATAAGAATGATTTTAATCAATACTTAGATCCTTATAAATTTTTAGATATAGCCTTTTGTGATGTATGGTTAGCTAATAGAGATCGTCGAATCAACAATCCTAATCTTTTGTTAGTTGAGGATCAAGGAAAAATAGACTTTGTTGCTATTGATCATACACAACTTTTTGGTAATCAAACTAACTATAAAGGGTTGAAAATTAATGTAATGGATGTCAGTCTTGTAAATATGTTAATTGCTTCAAAATTCACCAAAAAGATTTGTAATTTTGCTGAGAATGAAGTACTTTCAAAATTCAATAGTAGAATTATTGAAAAAATTAACACAACACTAGTGGTCTTGCCAGAGGTGTTAGATAGCCTTCCGTCAAAAGTAGGACTGAGTAAGGCAGGTAAGCTTAAAATAATAGAGATACTTAGTAATCAAGAACGAAATACTAGAATTTCCAACATATTAAACAAACTATTAAAATGAAATCGTATTACAGTTTAATTAGATACTTTAATAACTCCTTGTCTAGGGAGAATATTGTTATTGGACTAATAGCGGTTTCTTCAACCAATAATGTGTTTTATAAGTTTTCTGAATCAAAGATTAGTTTTATTACTAGATTCTATGACAATAAGAGTAAGTTATTAAATTTCAATATAAAGAAGATTAGTGAAGTTTTGGAACTAAATGCTAAGGAAGATTTATTTATTGAAGAGAATACTAATATTTTAAAGAAGTACTTAGATCGTTTAGCAGTTTATAATAACGGAATAATTCAATTTGACAAACCAGTTGAATTAAATATGAATATAGATGCAGCTTTCTTTAGTAAATTCTATGAGAAATATATAGGTGACTTGAGGACAAGTACTAAGAGTAACAAAAAAGATGAGGTGTTTTATAATCGTATTAATAGTCACTTTAGAGAACCTCTAGAAGACATCATAGATATTGATTATAAGATTGAAAAGAAGGTAATTCCTTCCTTGTTTTTTGATTATAAATTAAATGGGATAGGAGGAAATGGATCTATTTATAGTGTAAAGTGTATTGATATTAATTCGAATAGAACAATAGATACTATTCAGAAAGATATATCTGAATTAGAAAGCTTAAACTTTAGATTAAATGATTTTTCTAAGCAATTAGTAGAATATCCTGAACAGAATAAGTATTATCTAGTTATAGATCAGTATAAAGGTATTGATGAGAAGTATCTAGAATTATATGATACATTAAGTAACCAAGAAAATGAACTATATCGATTGATTAATTCAAATCAACTAGAAGAAGTAACTGCTGATATTCTTAGAACAGGAGCATCTAAATTCTCTGAACTGATTTTGCGATAATATTATTAAGAACTAAATAATAAAACAAAGGCTAGTACATCTCGATGTATTAGCCTTTGTTATTTATGATAATAAGTATGTTCTCTTCTATCTACTCTATCACACATTGGAAGTTAAGGTCTCCTTCATTAGATTTGATTACAAAGTGGTTGTTATTAGCAACACATTGTTCTATGGTATACTCCTGATTAAAACGAAGTTCTTTATTAAAGTGCATATCAACTACAGAAATGTCTTTAGAAGTGTTTTCCGATACTTTTAAGGCATTAATAACCCATTCAAGGTATTTGATATTAGTCACATGATTTACCATGTCTAAATCAGAGTATCTTACCTTGTCAGTAATTAAATGAGTCGTTTCAGGTTTCTTCTGAAAAGTAGTGAACTCTCCTTTAATACTTTTTTTGTCCTTGTGTTTAGTAAAGTGGTCATGAGGGATAGCCATCATCTCAGGACGACGTCTTACCGTATTCATAATCACCCACATCGAGCTAGCACTTGCGACAAGTTCTCCGTTACAGTGTACCTCAAAGTTGCGCACAGAGCGAATACCATCTAGTGTCTCTATCCAAGTAGACACCTCAATGCGGTCTTGCCACTTAGGCATTTTGTCTATCTCAACTCTAAACTTATAAACTACCCATGATTGGTTTGCTTCTTGCAGATCCCAAAAGCTTATTCCTCCTAAGACTGCATGATTAGAAGAAGCCATCTGTATCATCTTACATAAATCTACTGTTTTTAACTGAGCATTGATATCGCAATCAAAGTAATCAACATCGAAGCTTTGTGTAAATATAGATGTAAAGTTGGGTGATATTGGCATGGTTTGTTTTTTTGTGAATTTGTTTTTTTGTGAATTTGTGAAATCGTTGTTTTCAGTTCCCCGTTCTCGGTTTTCTGTTTCCTTAAAACTGTATTTTATCTTCTACAGCTTTTAAGATTTGTTCTGGTGCAGTAAGATAGTCAAACCACATAACATCAGGAGTACGTTTAAACCAAGTAATCTGACGTTTAGCAAAGCGGCGTGTATTCTTTTTGATTTCCTCAATAGCAAACTCTAATGTGAATTCGTTGTCAAAGTACGCAAATAATTCTCGATAGCCAACGGTTTGTAACGCATTGTTATCGCGATACGGATATAATTCTTGAGCTTCCTTTAGAAGACCATTGTCTAGCATGATATCCACACGTTTATTAATGCGCTCATACATCTTCTCTCTATCAGCTTCAAGTCCTATTACGATAGGAGTGAAGTTGCGAGTGTGTTGTTTTATATTTAAGAAACTAGAGTAGGGCTTACCAGTACCTATACAGATCTCTAATGCTCGAGTTACTCTTTGAGGATTGTCTATCGCTACTTTTTCATAGTGAATAGGATCCAATTCCTTTAGCATATTTTGCAAATAAGGAAGGCCTTTTTCTGCTAAGTCTTGATTTAATTGTTCTCTGACACTTGGTTCTACATCAGGGAAATCATCAAGCCCGTTTAGGATTGCATTGACAAAGAGCCCCGATCCACCTACCATAACTTGTACAGGGTTATCTGTAAAGAGCTCATCTAGCTTAGCCAGTGCCTCTCTTTCAAAATCTCCTACAGAGTAAGTATCGTGAATGCTGATATTCTGAATAAAGTGATGTGGAGCAGCAGCTAGTTCTTCCTTAGAAGGCACAGCTGTTCCTATCGCCATTTCCTTATAGAATTGGCGGCTATCACATGATATTATATTGGTATTAAAATGTTGTGCAAGTTTGATTCCTAAAGCTGTTTTTCCAATCGCTGTAGGTCCAATGACAACAATAAGATAATTGTTATTTTTCGTAGACATCTCCTAATTTTTGACCGCAGTTATAGCAGTAATTTGCATCATCATCGTAGATTGTAGTAGTACATGTAGAGCAGTTTCTTCTTCTCTTCGCATCTAATCTGTTGCGTTTAATATTAGAGAACTCTGCTGTCACAATACCTGTAGGAACGGCGATAATACCGTAACCCATAATCATGATAAAAGATGCTATCATCTGACCTAGTGGGGTCTGTGGAGCGATATCTCCATATCCCACTGTAGTAAGCGTTACGATACACCAATAGATACTTCTAGGTATACTCGTAAAGCCACTTTCTTTACTCTCAATAACATACATTAGCGAACCTAATAAGATCGACATCACAAGCACAAAGTATACGAATACAATAATTTTCGTTCTACTAGACTTAAGAGCTAGCTTTAAGTGTGACTGTTGTCCAATGTATGGAACAAGGTTTAAGATACCAAATAAACGTAGTAAACGCAGTGCTCTTACAACAGTAAGTGCTCTAGAACCAGGAATAAAGAACGATAAATACATCGGTAGGATAGAGATAAGATCTACTATTCCATAAAAACTAAAGATGTACTTAAGCGGTTTTTTATTACAAAGAATCCTAAGGATATACTCTATGGTAAAAAACACAGTGATAATCCACTCACAGACTACTAGACCTGTGTGGTGCTTCATATCATAGCTCTCTATCGATTCAAGCATCACTAGAAGTACACTCATCAGAATAACCGCTAGTAGTGCAATATCAAATAATTTACCTGCAAAAGTATTTGAACCATAAATAATGATGTAAATCTTCTGCTGTAGGATATCCCATTTGTTTTTTAATCTGCGTCTCACAAAAACTGTTTTTAGTAGTGAATTAATTTGTAACCGATCTTCTTATTTAGATAATTAAGAATGATATTTCTGTTGTTTCTATTAAATAAAATTGGCGTTAAATTGGCTGCTATTCGTTCTGGGGCGTTGATTTGGTGGTTTAAGTTATAGAAGCAATATCCGTTTAGCTTCCCTTTTTCTAAAGCGACAGCACTCTTCTCATCTACTTTACGGCCTTTGTCTAAGATTAGAACATGGTCTTTATCTATATCATAAGGTTTAAATAGTTCAAGTATATTAGCATTGAACTCTTCTCTTGTCGAGGTAAAGTTGGTGAAGAAATTATCAGCTGTTATTTTAGTTGATTTTTTCTCATATATAAACTCTACATAAGGTAACTCCTGTTGACCTTGGAATATCTTATGTAAGAATTTTCTAGCTTCGTTAGGCGATGTAAACGCCATTAGATTTCTCTTTCTACCATCTGTCTTTTCGATAGATAGGTATAAGTATCCCTCTAGATTAGTTTTTAAATAAATAGAGTAGGGGAATACACTTTTCTTACTGACCTTATTGTACTTTGGTTTATTGGTATTGATTTCTTCAGCCTCTTTTAGAAGCGCGATGAGTTCAGTACCTGTTTTTTCGAAAGTGACAGTATAGGTTTCTTGTTGTATTTTCTTGAATATAGGCGAATTACTTGTAAAGTGCTGTAAGACTTTCTTTCTAATATTCTTGCTCTTACCGATGAAGATAATATTACCTTCTTTGTCCAAGATATAATAAATACCTACAGTAGAAGGCAAAGTGTCTACGATATCCAAAAACTTAGGACTAATCCCCGTTTTGATATCCGACTTAATCATAGAGGTTAAGATGGTCTTCTCTTTATCTTTTGATAGAAGTAATTTGAATAGCTTTTCTGTAGCCATAGCATCTCCATTAGCGCGATGTCTATCTGCGATGGGAATACCAAGTGATCGCACTAGTTTACCTAAGCTATAAGAAGGCATATCAGGCAGTAACTTCTGTGATAGTTCTACTGTACACAGTGTATTGCGACTGTATTCATAACCTAGTCGTTTAAACTCATTGCGCAGTACTCGATAATCAAATTCAGCATTATGAGCTACGATGACACAGTTGTCCGTTATTTCTATGATGCGCTTAGCTATCTCGTAGAACTTCGGAGCTAGCCGTAGCATAGCATTATTGATTCCCGTAAGTTTCACTACGAAAGGTTGTATTTCCATCTCTGGATTAACTAAGCTAATAAACTGATCTACGATCTGATTACCATCAAATCGATATATAGCAATTTCGGTGATTCCTTCTTCATTAAACTGCCCACCAGTTGTTTCTATATCTAAAACTGCGTACAACTTGTCCTTTTAATAAATTAATAATTACGACTACCGAAGATATTACTACCTATTCTAACCATCGTACTTCCACATTCTATTGCTAGTGGATAATCGTTACTCATCCCCATAGAGACAATGTTTAGGTCTAGGTTATCCTTCGTGCCGTATTTCTCTTTACACATTGCAAATATATTACTTAGTTGTGTAAATTCTTTCTTTACTTGTATTTGATTATCGGTAAAAGTAGCCATACCCATAAGTCCAACTACTTTAATATTCTTAAGTCCAGCAAATTCCTCACTCGAAAGAATTTCTAACAATTCTGTCTCATCTAAGCCGAACTTTGTATCTTCTTCTGCGATGAACATTTGCAACAAGCATTCTATAACACGGTTATTACGCTTCGCTTGTTTATCGATCTCTTGTAAGAGTCTGAAGCTATCCACTCCATGGATAAGTGATACAAAGGGAGCCATATACTTCACTTTATTGCGCTGTACATGTCCGATCATGTGCCACTTAATATCTTTAGGAAGAGTTTCATATTTATCAGTCATTTCCTGAATCTTATTCTCACCGAATACACGTTGTCCTGCTTCATATGCTTCTAGAATATCCTCATTGGGTTTCGTTTTAGAAACAGCAACAAGGGTAACATGAGCAGGTAATGTGTTCTTAACGTGTTTTAAATTCTCTGTAATAGACATAATTTTTATCTTTTTTTAAATTTCGTATATAAAGAGACCATTCATAAACTTAGGCTCTATATATGTGCTTTTTGGAGGCATGATAAGGTCGTTGTCTGCCACTTGTTTGATCTCACTTACATTTGTAGGATAAAGCATAAATCCTACTTCGTATTCACCATCATCTACTAGTTCTTTGATCGTAACGATAGACTCATTACCAGGAACATAGTCTATACGAGCATCATTTCTCAAGTCATCTAATCCTAATATAGGATGTAGTACTTCATCGTATAGTATTTGCGCATCTAATTGTTGTAAGATGCAGTCTGTTTGTTTGATGTCTTTTAGCGTTAAGGCATAGAAGTCACCGTCTAAGTACATTCCGAATTCCATCTTCTTAGTAGGTTTCCAAAGTTGTTGTTCTTTATTGACAACGTGAAACTTCTCTTTTAGAAGGTTTAAGAATTCTCCTTTGCTATGGTTGTTTAAATCGTGTATAATACGATTAAACTCATAGATTTTAATATTGTTTTCAGCGATTAAATACGTCATCACTGTATTGTTATGAGCAGGAGTTCCGTTAGAATGTTCTGCTTGTAACAGTTCTGCAGAAGCAAAACGGTGATGTCCATCTGCGATATACAGTTCTTTAATATCTGCAAATTGTTCTGTTAACCACTTGATATCGGTATCCTCATCTATCTTCCAGATCGTATGTCTTTCTCTAGTTACAGTACTAAAGTCATACAGGGGTTTCTCATGTTTCTTCGTGATAATCCACTTTTCTATATCTTCCTGATCAGGATACATCATTAGTACGGGTTCAGTATTGAACTTACTGTGATATAAGTATTCCTTAAATAATCTTACGCGAAACTCTAAGGTGTCTTCATGTTTTTTGATCACATTACTTTGGTAGTCATCTATAGAAGTTCCTGCCACTATCCCTGTAAAACTCCAACTTTTTGTACTGATCTGATACAGATAATAAATCGGTTTATCTTCTGTAATCAGAATACCTTCTTTCTTAAAGTCGTTTAACTTGGCTGCAACCATTTTATAACGTTTATCATACGTTACTTTTGAAGGGTTTACATAAGCAGGATTTAATACGTGCAAAAAAGAGAAGGGGTTGTAGTCTAAAAGATAAGCAATCTCAACAGCATTGTAGTCTTCGAATGATCTACAGCTTACTAAGCTTACTTTATCTCGGGTAGGGCGCAAGCCTTTAAAAGGAATTATTTTAGCCATTATAAGTATGGTTTCAAAAATATCAAAGACAACCAAACTAAACTTTGGTTGTCTTTTATTAGTATTTACTAGTTTACAATAACAGTGGAGGGTTAAGCGAACATTTTCGCTACTTTCTCAGCTTTTTTGCTTTCGCTATAGTCGTAGAATCCTTCTCCAGATTTAACTCCTAATTTACCAGCCATTACCATATTTACTAATAGTGGGCATGGAGCATATTTAGGGTTTTTAAATCCGTCATACATTACATTAAGGATAGAAAGACATACATCTAATCCGATAAAGTCAGCTAGCTGTAATGGTCCCATAGGATGAGCCATACCTAACTTCATCACAGTATCGATTTCTTCTACACCAGCTACACCGTTGTATAATGTTTCGATAGCTTCATTGATCATCGGCATTAAGATACGGTTCGCTACGAATCCAGGGTAGTCATTTACCTCTGTAGGAACCTTATCTAATGTTTTAGACATATCCATGATTGCTTTAGTCACTTCATCACTTGTGTTGTATCCTCTGATGATTTCTACTAACTTCATGATAGGCACAGGGTTCATAAAGTGCATACCGATTACGCGCTCAGGGTTCTTCACCACAGAAGCGATTTTCGTAATAGAGATAGAAGAAGTATTCGATGCTAAGATTACATTCTCATCACATACTTCGCTCAGTTGTCTAAAGATATTTAGTTTTAACTCTACATTCTCAGTAGCAGCTTCTACTACTAAATCAGCATTCGCTACACCATCTTTAATATCAGTATAGGTAACGATGTTTTCGATAGTTGCTTTTTTGTCCGCTTCAGTGATGCTTCCTTTCGCGATCATACGATCTAAATTCTTAATAATCGTAGTCATTCCTCTTTCGATAGCAGCTTCTGATATATCAATTAAAAGAACTGTAAAACCTTTTTGAGCAAATGTATGTGCAATACCATTTCCCATCGTTCCAGCTCCGATAACAGCAATTTTTTTCATAATGGTTAATTTATATTTTTTGATGTTAATTTATTTTTTCTCCATTGCCTCGATGATTTGGTAAGCTAAGCGCAATGCTTTAGTACCATCATCTAGCGTCACGATAGGCGTAGTTTTATTCACTATCGCGTCATGGAATGTCTCTAACTCGTCTAAGATAGCATTATTCGCTAATACTTCAGGATTGTCGTAATAAATTTGTTTTTTAACCCCTTCAGCATTTTGAAGGATTAGGTCAAAGTCACCTGGTACTTCAGGAGCTTCTTTCATCTTCACTACTTCACACGTCTTCTCTAAGTAATCCACAGAGATATAAGCATCGCGTTGGAAGAAGCGCGATTTACGCATATTCTTCATTGAGATACGGCTAGCAGTGATATTAGCCACACATCCGTTTTCAAACTCTACACGAGCATTAGAGATATCTGGAGATTCGCTTAGTACAGCTACGCCACTAGCGCTTACATGCTTTACAGGAGATTTAACCACACTTAAGATAGCATCTAGATCGTGGATCATTAAGTCTAATACTACAGGTACATCAGTTCCTCTAGGATTAAACTCAGCTAGGCGGTGAGTCTCGATAAACATAGGGTTTTCTATTTTTGGACGTACTGCGATAAACGCTGGGTTAAAACGCTCTACGTGACCTACTTGTCCTAGTACATTATATTTAGCAGCTAATGCGATGATTGCTTCAGCTTCTTCAATAGTCGTTGTAATCGGTTTTTCTAAGAACACATGCTTACCAGCTTCGATAGCTTGTTTAGCACAGTCAAAGTGAGAAAGGGTAGGAGTAACGATATCTACTACATCTACTGCCTGAATTAATTCCTCTATAGTGTCAAATTTTCTATAGCCAAATTCTGCTGCTACTTTTTCAGCATTCTCTTTAAAAGGATCGTAAAATCCTACTAGTTCATATTTTTCAGATTGGTTAAGCAAGCGTAGGTGAATTTTACCTAGGTGGCCTGCTCCCAATACTCCAACTTTAAGCATAAAACTATATTTTGAAAACAAAAATATAATTTATTTATCTAAACTTTCAATAAACCTGCTTAAAGTTTTGTTCAATTATATTCTCAGGGCTTATACGGATTGCTTTTGTTAGAAAATATTAGTTATTTTGTGGGAAATAATAATTTAATAGTGAAAGATTCTGCAAAACATCAAGGTCTTAGAAACCAGTTGGTTGAAGTACTTAAGCAAAAAGGGATTGTTGATACCAATGTTTTAGATGCTATCAAGAGGGTACCACGTCATTTATTCTTAGATTCAAGTTTCGAGGATTTTGCATACCAAGATAAGGCTTTTCCTATCGGAGCTGGCCAGACTATTTCGCAACCTTATACTGTAGCTTTTCAATCTCAGCTACTTCAAGTCAAAAAAGAAGATAAAATCTTAGAAATCGGTACGGGTAGTGGATATCAGACTGCTGTACTAGTAGCTATGGGAGCTAGAGTGTACAGTATCGAGAGACAAAACGAATTGTATAAGAAGACTTCAGCGTTATTGCCAAAGTTAGGGATCAGACCTAAGCTTACTACTTTTGGTGATGGGTATAAGGGATTACCTAATTATGCTCCTTTTGATTCTATTATTGTGACAGCAGGTGCTCCTTTTATCCCGCAAGCTTTATTAGGACAAATAAAAGTAGGAGGTAGGCTGATCATTCCTATTGGTGAGGAGAAACAAATCATGACAGAGTTGATCCGTATCAACGAAAAACAGTTTGAAAAATACGAACATGGAGACTTTAAGTTCGTACCCATGTTGGAGAATAAGAATTAGGAATTTAGATTGATTTTAGGATACTAACTATATCTTTTATTATGGTATTTTGATTATCATATTTTTTTATTATGTTTATATAACCAATTAAAACATAATAAATTATGAAGAAATTATTTTTCGTAGCAATTGCCTTTGCTACATTTTCAGGAAGTGCATTAGCCTCAGATGTTAATGCTTTGTTTACGATAAAGTCTAGTACTCATTTATCGTTAGATCAAGACCCTAATGCAGGACTTGTTTATGCTTATTTAGTTAGACTTGCTGATGGTTGGGAAGTATATGTACAAGGTTATGAATGTGCCGTAGAATTTGCTCAACAACGTGGTGGCACAATTGTAGGAGGAAAATATATGAAGGGGCATCAAGCAATGATGTGTCTTACAGGACCAGAGGAATTATAATTAAAATTAGATAAAAGCTGCTGTCTTTAGATAACAGCTTTTTTTAATAGAAATTAATTCTGGTAAATATCGTTTGTATATAACCAAGACAAAAAATACTTTCTTTTTAATAATCTCAATTAGAGGTTATTTACTTATAGTGAGATTGTTAACATTTCAGACTTTTTTTGCAGTGCTAAATAATATTCAAACCCTGTATTTTCAAGTGTTTACAACGTTTTTTGTTAGTCTTGTTTGGGGATTGTTCCAAATAAGGCTAGTCTAAGACCTTATGAATAGTGGGTTTAGATGAAAAAGGATGCGTTAAAAAGAGTGTTGAAATTTGAAATGAAGATTTTACAGATTGACTTTTTTACTGTAATAATGCTGAAGAAAACAACATTGAATATTGGTTCAATTTGTGTGTTTTAAGAAGTAGCACCTAGAACCTATAGGGTTGATATATACGTAAATATATATAAAAAATTCTTTAATTTGTTAGAGGTTTTTACAATATAAAGATGAACACATTATTTAATAAGATTACCTTGTTATTCTTTGTAGGGATAGCTACTTTATTATGCGTAAACATTGCATTTGGAACAAGTGATATAACTGACTTAAAAGTAGAAAAAATACAGACAAGCAAAAAGAAGAAGATCTTTTTAAGTAAAGAACTCGATTCTATAGAAAAAGGAAGTAATATCATCAGATACTCTACTAAGAGATTTTCCTTAAGATATATTATGAAAGGAAAAAGAATGGTTCTACAACAGTATTTCTATGACAATCATTACGATAAGGACACTGTTAATTATTCCAAAATTAAAGAAATTACTTGGGTGAAGTCAAAAGACTCTTTACAGACAGATTGGTATCTAGCGAAGGGAAAGAAATGGGAACTTATAGGACAATATCCTTTTAAAAAAGGAGTTGATTATTAGGTTTACTCGAAAGTCGGGAGACTTTGCTACTGACGTGTTATTGTGAAGATGTTTTGTCAGTATATATTCTCGCAACGCATATGCGCAATTTACTAAGGTAGAGATGCAATATTTTACATGTCACCCAAACCTTATCAAGTAATCAAAAGTCAGGAGGCTTTGTAGGGAATAAAAGAGGAATGTAAACAAAAAAGCATCCAATAAAGGATGCTTTGATAAGTGTATGTGTTAATACGATTTTTTAAGTCTATCTAGGTCGCGTTTATTATCGCGATCTTTAATTGTTTCTCTCTTGTCATAGTTCTTTTTACCACGAGCTAGAGCAATATCAAGCTTGGCTCTACCTTTATCGTTTAAGAATAGTCTAAGCGGGATGATAGTCAGACCTTTATTTTGAACATCTTTTAGTAGAGATTTTAATTCTTTTTTGTTTAAAAGAAGTTTTCTCTCTGTTTTTGCTTTGTGATTAAAGTGCTTACTATATGCGTATTCTTCTATCTGACTATTGATAACGAATAATTCGTGTCCTTGAAACTCACAAAAGCTTTCAGCGATATTTGCTTTACCTAAACGTATAGACTTAATTTCAGTTCCAGTTAATACGATACCAGCAGTATACTTATCTAGTATTTCGTATTCGAACTTAGCCCTTTTGTTTAAAATGTTTATTGTCTTTTGCATGGGACAAAAATAACAAATTTTTAAAGTGTTTCTACTTTTATGATATAAAAAAAGAGCTACCTCTAGAGATAGCTCTTAAATAGTATGTTTTATAGACCTATTATAGGAAGAAGTATCCTAATGATACCATCCAAGTATTAGGTCTTGCTCCGATTTCTTTGTTTGTTTTGCTGAAGCTTCCGTCATAAGAAACATCAAGAGTGAATGTCAATACATCAACACCAACACCTAAGCGATATCCGATATTGTTTTTATCAAAGTTTTTGAATTGTACTGCATCGTTGATTTTGCTTCCAGATAATTTGTCATCAATAGTATTTGTGTACACTCCTCCAGCAAATCCTCTAAGGCTAACCATTGGTAGTTTTAAGAATTTGTGACCGATAACCACTGGTATTTCAAGTTGTTTAGAAGTACTAGTAGTACTTTCTCCTAAGTTATTTTCGAATTTAGACTTTTTCTCAGCATATAATAGTTCAGCTTGGATATATGTCTTTTTGATATCAATTCTAGTCATTGCTCCAATACCAAATCCTGTAGATGCTTTACTGCTGTAATCTTTTAAGTCAGTAGAAATATTTGTGAAGTTAGCACCAGCTTTAATACCAAAGTGAATTGGAGAAGGTGTTTGCGCAAATGCAGTTGCTCCAACTAACATAAGAGCACAAGTAAGTGATTGCATGATTTTTTTCATTGTCATTTTTTTTATATTGAAAGACAAAATTAAATAAAAAGTTAATTATTTGAAATGTTTTCTTTGTAGATATTGACGGATTTACATAATATATACACAAAGGGCTGTATTTTTATGATAAACGGTTGTGTTGTTTTTCTATAGAAATCAAATTTTCAGTTTATAGCTAATATTATGAGATTGTATTTGATTAGGGTTATTAATAGACTTGCTGATTTACTGTTTTTTAAGAATCTTGATAACTCTGAATATTTTAAAGATAGCCCATTATTAGTTAGATTGGTTTTAGGCTGAGTTAAAAAAATAAGATTCCCTTTTTTACAGTAATATAAGTATCTGATTTGTAGTGATTGGTGTTGGATAAATAGAGGTTTTTATAGTAAATAAACTAGGATAAACGGAATTTTAAAGTCATAAATAGTACATTTGGCTATATTATAACAACTACTATAAATGACTATTTTATACCAAAATGCTACGGTGGCTGATTGTGAATTACTTACAGAGACAGCTTTAGCTTCCAAGAGATATTGGGGGTATAGAGAGGAATATATCTCTATGTGGACAGATGATCTAACCATCACAGATATCAATTTTAGAAAAACTGAACTTATCAAATGTTTTTATGCAGGTGATTATATTGGTTTTTTTGCATTAGAAAATAAGGGACCTTACTTATGTATAGACCACTTCTGGTTATTACCAGCTTATATCAATAAAGGATATGGCCGTGTGATCATGTCTCATATTAAAGCAATAGCTAAGTCTAGAGAGTTTAAATACATAGAGGTGTATGCAGAACCAAATACAAATATCTTTTATGAAAAAATGGGAGGTGTATGTGTGAAACAAGTTTTGACTAATGTCCCTGGGCGAATGATGAAGGTATATCACTTGCCTGTCATAGAAGAAGACTGGGTAGACCTGAATACAGCAGGGCTAGTTGTAGTAAAGGATGGTAAATTACTGCTGGCCTATAGCAATAATAAGATGGCTTGGTATCTACCTGGAGGAAAGATAGACGATGGAGAGGGGAGTAGATCTGCTCTAATTCGAGAGATAAAAGAGGAACTAAACCTAGTGCTACACGTAGATAGACTGAGTTTCTTACATCATATCACTGCTCCTGCCTACGGGGAGAAGCTTAATATCATGATGCAACAAGACTGTTATTCGTATGAATTAAATGGAGAAACTATAGAAGCTACTAATGAAATAGGAGCTGTGAAGTACTTTAGCTTAGAAGAATATAAGAAAGAAGAAGTACAAGTACCAGGAGTACTAATGGTATTTGATATTCTATCATAAGTTAACTAAGATCTAAACAATGTTTAGGTCTTTTTTTTGTGATATTTATAAAAAATAAGAGGCTCTTACTGGATGATAAGAGCCTCTATAGTTATATTATGTATCTGTATTAGAATTTATATCCTACAGATAATTGGAATACTCCGTTTTTAGCATCACCACCGTTTTTTCCTACTTTAGTAAGACCTACATTGTAACGAGCGTCAAAAAATACACCTAGAGGTAATTCATATCCAGCACCAAAGTTTACGCCAAAGTCAAATGATTTAATATCATCTTTAACGTCTACACTAGCAAGTTTAGAATTAACATTAAAAGCGAATTGTGGTCCAGCTTGTACATTTAGTCCATTTACAATATAATACTTAGCCATCACAGGTATAGTGATATAGTCTAATTTCAAAGTTTCTTTACTAAAGTTAAAACCACCTTCATCAAAACTTAAAGCATCAGCTTTTGCTCCTAGTGCTGAATAAAGTAACTCTGGTTGAATTGAGAATTTTTCATTAACAAAAATCTCAACTACAGCTCCGACATGCATACTAGTACGAGAAGACGCATCAGAATTAGTAAGGTTAGAAACGTTTAAACCAGCTTTTGCTCCGATTTTTACATCTGGAGTCTGTGCATTTGCAGAAAAACCTATTGCTAGGGCTGCAACTAATGATAAAGTAATTTTTCTCATATCTTTAATTTATTGTTAAATTTAACGTAAAACTAGTACGAATTTTTTATAAAAACAAGGAGTATAAAGCATTTATATGACAAAATGAGAATAGGTGATTGTGTAATAGATTGAAAACTAGTGAATTTATTGACTTAAATCAAAGCTTTTTATTTAGAACAATTCTATCTTTGCAGTATGAGTTTGATAAAAATACTTAAACAGATAAAGCCTTTTGTAATGCCCTATAAAAGGTTAATCATAGGGACATTGGTATTAACAGCCGTTGGGTCCTTCGCAGTGCAGGTAAATGCGCTTATTATTCGCTTTATGGTGGATACGTTAAATGATGTAGTAAGTGGAGTGAAGGATTTGGCTTGGGGGTATAAGATGCTTGTTTTTAGTACTGTTGTTCTTATTGTAAAAGAAATTTTAAATGCTTTTATACAGTTTGGACAGAAGTTTTTTGGAGAGAAACTGCGTATTTATGTTTCTAGAGATATTTCACAGTTAGTGGTTACGAAGATATTAACCTACCGAATGGCTTTCTATACCTCTGATGAGAATGATAGTGGTAAGCTACAGACTCGTATAGATCAGGGAGTAGGGAGTATTACTCGACTGATTCAGAACTTTTTTATCGATATCTTGCCTTTGTTTGCTAATGCTATAGTAGCTTTAGTGTTTATTTATACAGCTAATGTGTATGTAGGTATAGTTAGTACAGCGATGATTCCTTTATACTTCTATGTGAGTCAGCTTCAGGCTAGCAAATTAAAAGGTTTTAGAAGAAAAATGCGTAGTTATAGAGAGAATAAAAACAATGGTATTATCTCTCTGATTAATTCTATTACTGTGATTAAGTCTTTTGTGAGAGAGCCTTTAGAAGCGGAGAAGCATGAAGAGATTCAATACGATATGACAGAGAATCAATTACAGACTAGACGTATGAGTTTTGTATTTGATGCTGTAAAGGGATTTATTGAGCAGTTTGGACTTGTAGTGATTATCTTGATGACAGCTTACTTTGTTCTCAAAGGAGAGATGACGGTAGGAGCTATTATGTTTCACGTCTTATTATTTAATAACGTTACGGCCCCTATTAGACAGCTTCACCGTATCTATGATGATGTAAATGATGCGATGATATACTCAGAGACTTTCTTTGAGATCATTAATGCTGATCACGAAGTAGAAACAACAGGTACTTATGTTCCTACCGAAATTAAAGGAAAAATAGAGATTAAGGATGTTTCTTTTGATTATCCTAATGGGACAAGCGCTTTAAAAGAAGTGTCTATGACGATAGAACCTAATCAAACTACTGCTCTTGTAGGGCTGAGTGGAGCAGGTAAGAGTACAGTGATTAATTTATTAGATAAGTTCTATGCTCCTACTTCTGGACAAATACTATTAGATGGTGTAGATCTAAGAGAATACGATACTAAAGAACTTCGTAAGCACATAGGCCTTGTACTTCAGAAGAATCACATATTCCAAGGTAGTATAGCAGAGAATATACGTTATGGTAATCCTGATGCAACTATAGAGGAAGTAGAGTTGGCAGCTAAAAAGGCATACATACACGAGCAGATCATAGATCTTCCTCAAGGGTATGAGTCTGATGCTCGCCTGCTATCAGGGGGACAACAACAGCGTATTGCTATAGCGAGGTTGTTCTTAAAAGATCCTGCTATTATTTTCTTAGATGAGCCAACAGCTAGCTTAGATGCTATCGCTACGGAGCAGATCAAGAAGAGTCTTGATGCGATTAAGGAGAATAGAACAGTTATTATTGTTTCGCATAGTATCTCTCAGATTATAGATGCTCATGATATCGTAGTGATGGAAAAAGGAAGGGTAGTGGAGAATGGTAAACATGAGGAGCTGTATGAAAATAAGAATACCTATTATGAGATCTTCTCTGCTATGGCAAATAGCCTGAACCTAGAGAAAATATCACAAACGTTACATCAAGATTAAGAATAAACATTTATAAATTAGGTTGTGTAATAGAGCCACTGCGTATGCGGTGGCTTTATTTTTAATGGTTTTTATTGACTTATGTCAATGTTTTAGGGTTGTAGACAGTTGATATTTGCTGAACCAAAAGATCAAAAATTATTAGTGTCTCTCAAGAGATAAAGTCGGAAAGGCTAATAATTATAGTTCAAAAAAGATACCGCCAACCTGATATAAGATTATACATATTATGTGATTTAGACTCTCACAAGTATAGGTTGTGTAATAAAGCCACTGCTTAGGCGGTGGCTTTATTTTTTTGAGTGTCTACTAAGGTTTTTTGAATGTGTTTATTTTTTGATTTACGTCAATGTTTTTCGAGGTTAGGAAGAAGAACTTTGTCTTGTCAATAAATAAAAAATAAAAGAATGAAAACGAAGTATTATAAGTATGTAAATACGCTATTTGTGGTTATTCCGATGACCCTTATTATGGCCTTTGTAGGGTTGATTAGAAATTATGGTTTTGGAGATGGGTGGTTCTTTATGTTTTTAAAAGCATGGAGTGTAATGTTGCCAGTGGCCTATGCTTCTGCCTTTCTAATTATTCCTCGAGCGCGCAAATATGCAGAGAGACTAATAAAAGAGTAAAATATGAATACATTAGAAAATGCCCTTAACCAATTTGGTTGGGATAGTCAAGAAAGAGTTAATCAAGCGTTGAGTTTTTTAAAGAGCGGTAAAGGTGTTCTTTTATTAGACGATCAAGATAGAGAGAATGAAGGAGATATCATCTTCTCAGCACATTTAATGTCAGAACAGGATATGGCGATGATGATTCGTTACTGTAGTGGGGTGGTGTGTTTATGTCTAACAAATGATAAAGCAGACGAACTAGAGCTGCCTTATATGGTGACAGAGAATAGTTCTAGATTTCAAACACCTTTCACGGTAACTATAGAAGCTGCAGAAGGGGTAACTACAGGATTATCTGCTGCAGACCGATTAACTACCGTAAGAGCAGCAAGTGATAAGAATGCTAAACCAGCTGATCTAGCACGTCCAGGACATATATTTCCATTAAGAGCAAAAAATGGAGGAGTATTAGAGCGTAATGGACATACTGAAGGAGCGATTGACTTAATGAAGTTAGCTGGTCTACCTCCTCAAGCAGTATTATGTGAATTAATGAATGACGATGGTACAATGGCTAGATTACCAGAGGTAGTGGAGTTTGCAAAAGAGCACAAAATGATGGTGTTAAGTATAGCAGACTTAGTATATTACCGTACTTTTGTCACAGAAAAATAATAAGTAATGAAGCAACTAATAGATTATATACAAGATAGAGTTGACTTAAATGATCAGGAGCTAGATGTGATACTTTCTTTCTTTCACTATGAGAAACTAAAAAAGGGAGAACAGCTTACATCAGCAGGGGCGAGTGCGCAGAAGCTTTATTTTGTGTGTAAAGGGTGTTTGCGTATATTTTATATCAATGAGGCAGGGCAAGATGCTACGAGATTCTTTGCTTTTGAAAATCAGTTTGCTACAGCCTTAGTGAGCTTTATCAATAGTTCTACATCATCCGAATATTTACAAGCACTAGAGATAAGCGAAGTATATTCTATTACGCACGCTGATTTTTACAATTTATTAGAGTTAGTCCCGAAGTGGGAGAAGTTCTACAGGCAGTATTTAGAATTCGCTTATATCAATAATACTAATAGATTACACGCTATGGTCACCATGGATGCGGCAGAGCGATATAATGAGCTACTCAAATTAAATCCCCTTATCGTACAGCGACTACCCAATAAGATAGTTGCTTCTTACTTAAATATATCTCAGGAAACGCTGAGTAGAATAAAATCTAAATAAGTCGGATTATTTATTTTAACCCAAAATAGGTGATAGACATATAAACGAAAAGTAATTATACAAAGTAGGTCTGAATTAGCGATACAAGTATACTGTAGTGTGGTTTTAGAGCTAATGAAAGAGATATAAAGTAGAATTACTTTGTGGTATGTGGCTAACGAATATTTTGGCTTTAACCCTCTTGACAGTGTGTGCTGTTGAGAGGGTTTTTTATTTCATTGATTTAAGCAATATAAGATGAATAAGCTGTATCTTAGTGATACTGACATAAGCATATAAAACAATGAATATAGATTTAAACGAACAGTTCTTTTGGGAATTAATAGAACAGTCTAATACTAGTGATAGTTGGCAGACTTATGATATAGATGAACATATAGATGAACTAACTGCTCTCTTAACAGAGTTGTCTTCAGATGAGATGATTCTTTTTGAAATGACATTGAGAAAAAAAATTAATGAATTAGATAAAGTAGAGATAGGGGAGTTAGGTATTATTTTAGAAAATAGTTTTCAAGAAGAGGATGGGATTTATAACTTTGATGATTATATCTCTACAGACGGATTTATCTACTTTAGGTGTTGGCTTATTTTACGAGGAAAAGAGTTTTTCTACGATATCATAAAGGATATTAATGCTTTTATTAGCGGCAAGTATTCTTTTGATATAGGAGATACATGGGGCGAAGGCTTATTGTATGTGAGTGATTTAGCCTATGATGCTAAGTATGGGACAGAGGATTCTAGTTTTGTAACAGATGCTGTAAATGAATTGTATCAGGATATAGAACATTATGATGTTATAGATACACAATGGACTCGACCACCTTATACAGGTACAGCGTTACAAGTACACTACCCTGCATTAGTGAAAGAAATAGGAGAGCTGAGGAGAGAGGAGTAGTTTGTATAGAGATAAAATATATCATAAAACTAGAATTATAAATTCTAAAACTTATTTTTGTGTATAGAATTACAGGATAGTCTATTTTATTAATAATGAGTTACACAAAATTAACTAAAGAGATAGAGAAGCATTATAAACAACTTGGTCTCCAATATCATTATAATGCTTTAGAGATTACGCTAGAAGAAGAGCATAAAAGATTAACGAGGTATAATGAGGTGCGTGATACTATAATCGCGCAGTGGAAAGAGGCTAAGCGATATAAGGAGCTTATCTCTTGTGCTCATGGAGGCTGGTATAGTTATGAGGAGTTTAATGAACCTCTAGCATTATACTTTGTACAGCAAGAAGAACTTTTAGCGCTTAAGGTATTATGTGAGCGGGGTATTCGTTTCAGAGTGAAGGATGTATTGAGTACGCTAATAAGGGCAGAAGAAGACTTTCCTAATATTACCAAGGAGGAAATGGTCAAGTTTAATCTAGAGCTATATTTAAAGAGTCAGGTATATCATCCTGTAGGAGAAGTAGTAAAATGGCGAAGTAAAGCGCTAACCCTAATTGATCACTTGATTCGATATATAGAACAAACTAGCGAATCAGAATATTTGAGACAATTAAATATACTTAGAGATAAAGTATATTCATTAGAAGTGAAGAAATCAGATTTAAAATATTTTAAGCATAGGTTGTAAGTAATCTATGCTTTTTTATTCATTCTTTAACCCAGAATACGCGATAGACCTATTAACGAGAGTAAATTATACAAAACAGCTCTGAATTTATGAAAAAAGCATACTATAGTATGGTTTTAGAAGAAATGAAAGAGATGTAAAGTAGAATTTATTCGTAGTATTGGGCGAATGCGGAATCTGGGTTTAACTGAGCTAACATTTCGAAGGCATCTACGAATTCTGTTGAATTCTCTATGCGATCAAGTACAATGCTTTGTTGCCATTGAGGGATGTTAGATGATTCTTCTTCTGTTAGATAATCAATAAACAAGTCAACTTCTCTAAGTAAGTTCTCAGGTAAATTCTCAAGTTTATAGTTAACTCTCTTTAGCCTTTCTGATTTGTTATTATTGCCCATTTTGTCAGTTTGTATTTGGTTAACTTGTTGTTAATTAGTGTGGTACTTCAAATTTACACTTTTTTTGTTACCGTTGTATATCTGAATTAAATTTATACAATAGAAGATTTCTTTGTTAAGAACCAATTATAAAATGATTAATACTTAATCCTCTTGTAACATATTCCCATGTAACGTATCTAAACTATAAAACCAATCAAAACACATGAGTAAGTATAAAGAAACATTTGAGTCGCTCTATGAACAATATTGGCAACGAATTTATCGATTGGCTCTAGGGTATGTTAACGATACGGATTGGGCTAAAGATATAGCACAAGAGACTTTCGTTAATGTGTGGAATCAGTTGCCCAAGTTTAGAGCTGATTCAGGCTATGGTACGTGGATATACCGGATCGCTGTAAATATCTGTTTAAGGCAAATAGAACGGAGTAAAAAAGTCATGCCTGATGAAAACAAGATAAGGCAGAGCAAAAGTGTAGAGGAGGAGTACAAAGAAACCAATACTCAAAAACTCTATCAAGCCATTAGTGAACTCACAGAGATTAACAGGATTATTATTTCGCTGACTCTAGAGGGGGTGGATCAAAAACAGATTGCTGATGTGACAGGACTTACACATGCTAATGTGCGTACTAGAGTACATCGTATTAAAGAAGAACTATATCAAAAACTCAATAACTATGGAAAGTAATCAAGTAAATTTAGAACAGCTTTGGGCTATTCCGAGAGTAGAACACAGCGACATTAAGGAAGTTTATCAGTCTATAGATACCTATCGTTTAAAGAAAGTAAAGATGAATTGGGCTCTGGCTATAATAGGTGTGTTTACTATAGGATGGATTATCGGAATTAATGTATTATTAAAAGGAACAGTGTTCTATGGATCTATTTGGGTGGTATTAGGAAGTGTAATTTGTGTTATAGCAATCACAATGTTTATGACGAGTTATTATCGCTTAAATGGTTTAATACCAAGCTCTATATTGACACAGACAACAAGTGATTATATTGTGTTGTTGACAAAAGAAAAGAAACAACAATTACAATTGTCTAAAGTATGGATGAATGTATATATTTTGCTTTTTATAGTTGGGATAGCTATATATTCTTATCCTTTTATAGACATGGTAGATACTGCAATATCAGCAGGGTATTATGTTGTATTAGTAGGATATTATGCTGTATTAGGGATTTGGGCTGGAGTGAATATGTATTGGAATAAAAAGATAAATTCAAAAAAGATAGTGAAGTTAGAGCAAATGATTAAAGCTCTCCAAGCTATTCAATAAGAAAAGTAAAGCCACCTCATGGGTGGCTTTGTATTTTAAATCGTTTTCAGGTGCAAAAAAAGTAATTAGAATTTGTAACGTACTGCAATACCGAAGTCTGCATAGATACCATCGCGGTAACTGTCATTTAAGTAGATTTCTGGGCGTAAGTCTAAAGCTACTTGTATTGGAAATTCAGGGAAAGTGTATTCTATCCCTACAGTACCTGTGATTAGTCCGAATGCTCCACTGTCAGAGTGTTTTCTTTTTCCTTCGTAGTAGCTAGAGTTCCATGTACCTACTGCAGCACCTACACCAGCATACCAGTCGAAGTTTCCTTCAATATTCCAAACCCATTGGTAAATACCTGTAAGTTTTACAGCATCAAAATCGTTGTTGTTTCTCCAACCAAGATCTAATTCTAAACGGTTGTTTTTAGATAGGTCTCTCTGGTAAGAGATCTCTGTACCTAAACCGTGGTTTCCTCCAAAACGCAAACCTAATGCGTTTTTTGGTCCTTTTTGTGCTTGAGCAGTAAAAGCTACCGCTACAACAAGAGCAGCTGAAAGCAATAATTTTTTCATTGTAATGTTTTGTTTTTTTGCATTTCAAAAGTAGTACAAAATGTGTGTGAATTCAAACTAAATAAGCAGGAGTGCCTTGTTATGGCACTAAAGACAGCTGTTCAGAAGGCTTAAATGTTTAATAAGAATAAGTTAGTTGTTTTTAAAAAAGAAATAAAAAAATGTAGACTTAACAGTTTGTAGTAGAATTATGAGAGGATTAAGTCCTAATTTGTAAAATATTGAAAAAAAAATGTGATAAGTCTTACAATTGATATTATTCTATAGAGAGAGCAAAATTACTTTTCTACAATCAATTATTTGACTTATCTTACGTTAGTACTTTATAGTGTCTATTATCTAACTAAATATATTATTATATGACTATACAAGAATTTAAAAATAGCCTAACATTACCGATTGTAGTATCTCCGATGTTTATCGTTTCTGGAACGAAACTAGTAATCGAGTGTTGTAAAAATGGTATTGTAGGTACATTCCCTGCTTTGAATGGAAGAAGTTCAGAGGATTTTGAGAAGATGTTAGTTGAGGTAACAACAGAATTAGCAGCCTTTGAGAAAGAGACGGGGATTAAGCCTGCTCCATTTGGGGTAAACTTAATCGTGAATAAAACCAACCCAAGAGTGATGCCTGATTTACAACTGTGTGTTAAGTATAAAGTGCCTTTAGTGATTACATCACTGGGTGCAGTGAAGGATCTTGTAGATGCAGTACATAGTTATGGTGGATTAGTATTCCATGATATTGTGAAGAAAAGACATGCTGAGAAAGCAGCAGAAGCGGGTGTAGATGGATTAATATGTGTAGCTGCAGGAGCAGGAGGTCATGCGGGTACTGCGAGTCCTTTTGCCTTATTAGCTGAGGTAAAGAGCTTCTTTAAAGGAGCTGTATTATTAGCAGGAAGTATAGATACTGGAAGTGATGTATTAGCAGCGCAGACTATGGGAGCTGATATGGCCTATATGGGAACTCGTTTTATAGCAACTAATGAATGTTTAGCTGTAGACGAATATAAAAAGATGATCGTTGACTCTGGGATAGATGATATTATGTATACAGATGGAGTATCTGGTGTGAATGCTAACTTTTTAAAACCTAGTATAGAGAAGGCTGGAATAGATCTATCAGAGAAGAAAGAAGAGGACTTCTCTAAATTAACAGGAGAGCACGCGAAGGCATGGAAAGATATCTGGTCTGCTGGGCATGGTACAGCAGGTATTGATAGAGTACTCAGCGTTAAAGACCTTGTTAGTCAGTTAAAAGCAGAATATAAAAATGCACTGAATAAGAATGCTGATATTCAGAAGAATATTAAGTTTTAAGACCATATCATTTGATGAATATACAAAAAGAACAGCTCCTTTTAGGAGCTGTTCTTTTTGTACTAATTATATAGTTGTATGATCATTTTAGAATTTAGTATCTAAATGATAACCCTAGTGTGTAGTATCTACCATTCCCTCTTGCATATTCTGCATCTCTAGCTACTATCATAGAAGAGGATGTATAATACGATTTGTTAAATAGGTTTTCTACTCCTAATGTTAACTGTATAGATTTGTTGTATTGATAGGTAGCATTGAAGTTAAAAAGGTCAATAGGAGATACTTTACCTTCTCCTTCATTATAAACTAATACTCCTAACTTATTAGGTTGAGGTTCGAATCTATCTCGTTTAGAGGTATGTGTATAGTATAAGTTTAACCATAAATGATCAATAGGAGTGACTGTTGTAAATAAGCTCAGTTTAGGCGCAGCAATATTTAGACCACTCATATAAGTATCATAACTACTACTGTTGTTAGATTTCATTTTTCCTTCATAACTCGAAAAACTTCCTCCTATAGTTGCCCAGCTGATAGGTTTACCATCTAGGGCGATCTCAATACCATTGATTCTTTGTGGACTTCTTACTACTTTCCAGAAACCTCCTTCACCTGCCTGAAGATCACTACCTAGTTTAGCGATAGACCAGAAATAAGCTATTCTAAAGTTCCAATTATTTGCTATCTGTGAAGTGAATCCTACTTCATAGTTATTCGTTACTACAGGATCTGTTTCTATTTTAGAGACAACATCACTTTTAGCATCTCTAAGTATACGACCTAAATCATAAATTGATAATCCTTGAGAAAATGAAACATAAGGAGTGAATTCTTCTATTACTTTGTATTGTAATGCAGCATTAAATAGTGCTTTATCATAATCTAAGTTTCCTCCTTTTATCGCTAGCCACTGTTGCCCTTTTCTTAAAGGAATTGTTTTATAGTCAGGTACCTTTACGTGAATATTATCATATCTCACCCCAGCTTTAAGAGTTAGGTTTTCATAAAATACAGTACGAGTTTGTAAATATCCGGCACTGTTATATGCCTTTAATTCAGGAACCCATAATCTCCCATCGACAAGGGGCTGGCTAGTTTTGTCAATTAAGAAATCACCCCCTATAATATAGTTTGTTCTGATATTATCAGTGAAGTTTAGTTTAGAGACAATACTTAATCTAGCCCCTATTTTCTCTGCTTTAATAGTTGCTTGCCCACCTGTTTCTTCCCATCGTGGAGATTTAGGATTATGTTCTCTGTAGTCAAATAAAGTATATAGTTTTTGCCCAAATACCGAAGCCTCTAAATCAACATTCTCCAAGATATTTTTGCTTGAGAACTTTAGATATCCATTGTGATTGTACTTAGTACCTTCATTTTCTGCTAATGGGTTTTTAGTACCGATAACCCCTTGTTGTGGAGATACGAGATATTTTCCTCCCTTTGCGATTAGATCTGTGTTCTGTAATGCACTGTAGTAGTTATACATTGCTTCTAATCGATTGTTATCATTAAAGTCATAACCTATCTTAGCTAATAGATTTTGTGTTGTTACTTCTCCTAATCCATAGCGAGGAGAGATATAATCTCCTTCACCATCTATCGCTCGTCCAGATTTAATGATGTTACCATTGACTAAGTAATCGATTTGTTTTAGTCTACCAGAGAACTGTTGGTTTAATTGATACCCATGTGTATTGTTGTTTTTAGTAGAAGTAGCATCAGATAAGGCTATAGAAGTGCTTCCGCTAAAAGTTTTGTTTTGATTCGCTTTTTTTGTGATGAAGTTCACAATACCTCCAGCACCTCCATTGCCATAAAGAGAAGTGGCTCCTTCTATTACCTCAATGCGTTCGATCGCATAAGGGCTTATAGTACGAAGATCTCTGTCTGTGTTGCGCAGTGGAGTACTCTGTGGTACACCATCTATTAAGACTAGTATCTGTCTACCACGGATAGTTTGACTTCTATTACTAGTAGTATTAGAGCTCAATCCTATAGAAGGCACGGCAAGACCTAGTATAACTGACATATCAGGATTTAATTGAGCATAACTTTCTATTTCTTTTTGAGTAATGACAATAACAGAACTTGAGCTATTGCGTTTTATCTCTGGTAATCTTGTTGTAGATACGATAATTTCTTCTAGCTGCTCATCGCTTTTTTTTGTTTCTTGTTCTTGCGCTAGTATTGTAGAACCGGTTAGAAGTAGAGTGAGTAGTGTAATTTTTTTTACATTCATTTTTTTATGTATTAATTAGAATGTAAAGGTATATATATAGTATTGTTTAGAATCAATCTAAATAGTTTTTTGTAAAATATTGAATAGCTAAGAGGTTATATGTGTGATATTTGCGAATAATCTTTTTGTTTTTTTATGGATGTATTTTTTTTATCCATTTGTAGTGCAAAATATTTAATAGACTCAGTTTATATGAATCAAATATTTAATTTTTAAAGGCTGTAATTTTAAATGAATATTATTATAATTGATAAGATGATTGAGTCTGTAATAGCTGCTTTTAGAGTCGAGTATACTTATCTAATTTGCAATTCTTCAAAAAACGATTATCTTTGTGCCTTAATTATCAAGAATTTTTCGAGAGTATCCTTTTGAAAAATAGCAACCTGCAACAACAAGCAAGGTGCTGCAATCGATAAGCCAGAAATGGAAAAAATGTTGTTTACTTCCTTAGTAAGTTTTATTTCTACCAATCTGGCAAATTATTTGTAATAACATTATTATTAAATGAAAGCTATGTCAGATAACAAGTTTTACACTTTTATTCCTTTTTTTATTTTTATTGCCATCTTTTTAGGCTCAGGTATACTATTAGGTGATTTTTATAAAATGCCATCTCCTATAGCAATATCTGTCGGAGTGGTATCTGCATTTTTACTATTTTATAAAACACCAATGCAAGAGAAGGTTATTTCTCTTATCCATGGATGTGGAGATAGTAAGATTATCACGATGTGTATCATCTATTTATTAGCAGGAGCCTTTGCTACAGTGACTAAAGCAATAGGAGGAGTAGATACGATGGTGAATATGGGACTTAGTGTAGTGCCAATAGAATATCTAGCCATTGGAATCTTTGTAATTGCTTGTTTCCTTTCTTTAGCGATTGGTACCTCTGTTGGAACTATTGTAGCCTTAGGACCTATTGTAGTAGGATTAGCTGAGAAATCAGGGACTTCTATGGGGCTGTTATGTGGTACTCTATTAGGAGGGGCGATGTTTGGGGATAACCTTTCTATTATATCAGATACAACGATTACAGCTACACAAACGGTGGGGTGTGAAATGAAAGATAAGTTTAGAGCTAACTTTAAATTAGCATTACCTGCGGCTTTAATTACGATAGTAGGCTTATTCTTTATGAGTGGAGGAGCTACAGATGTAGCTTTAGAGCTAGGTGATACAAGTAATTTCTGGGTGATTATTCCTTATATCTTGATTATTGTATTAGCCTTAGTAGGGGTACAAGTATTCGTAGCTTTATTTATCAGTATTTTGGTAGCGGGAATTATTGGACTTATTCAAGCAGATTTTGATGTATTAGGATTTGCTAATCTGACTTATGAGGGCTTCGTTTCTATGAATGAGATATTCTTATTATCTATGTTGACAGGAGGATTGGCGAAGATGGTTGAAGATCAAGGAGGGATTCAATGGCTGTTAAAACAAATGAAGAAATTGATGAAATCTCCTAAAGGAGCAGAGTTTGGTGTTGCTGGATTGGTGTCATCTATAGGTGTATGTTTAGCTAATAATACAGTCTCTATCTTAGTGGCGGGTAATTTGGCTAGAGATATTGCTACAGAGTATGAATTAGACAGACCTCGTGTTGCCTCTATATTAGATATTTTTGCTTGTATTATTCAAGGAATCTTACCTTATGGAGCACAGATATTGATCTTACTAAGTTTTACTAATGGGCAGATAGATTATCTAGATTTGATGAAATATTCGTATTACTTTGTTGCTCTGTTGATTATCACGCTAACTTATATGATTTTTTTGAGAAAAAGTACACAAACAGCATAAAAGGGGCGTGAGAAAATACAAATTGTTTATATTTGTCCTCGGTTCAAATACAAAAATTGGATTTACACATGAAATTATTAGAAGGTAAAATCGCTATTATCACTGGTGCTACAAGAGGAATCGGTAGAGGAGTAGCTTTAGCATATGCTCAACAAGGAGCAAGTGTTGCATTCACATATAGTTCTTCTGCTCAGGCAGCTGTAGAATTAGAGCAAGAATTAACAGCTTTAGGTGTTAAAGCAAAAGGATATCAATCAAATGCAGCTGAATATACAGCAGCAGAACAATTGGTAGAAGAGATTTTAAAAGAATTCGGAAACATTGATATTTTAGTTAATAATGCTGGTATTACTAAAGATAACTTATTAATGAGAATGTCTGAAGCAGATTTTGATGCTGTAATTGAAGTGAACTTGAAGTCTGTATTTAATATGACGAAAGCTGTTCAACGCACAATGCTTAAAAACAGAAAAGGGTCTATTATCAATATGAGTTCTGTAGTAGGAGTAAAAGGAAACGCTGGACAAGCAAACTATGCTGCTTCTAAAGCTGGAGTTATCGGATTCTCTAAATCTATCGCATTAGAGTTAGGTTCTCGTAATATCCGTTGTAACGTTGTTGCTCCTGGATTTATCGAAACAGAGATGACTGGTAAACTTCCTGAAGATGTAGTAAAAGGATGGAGAGATGCTATTCCATTAAAACGTGGAGGTACTCCAGAAGATATCGCAAATACTTGTGTATTCTTAGGTTCTGATATGTCTGCTTATATCACTGGTCAAGTGATTAATGTAGATGGTGGAATGCTTACTTAAGAGTGAACACATAACCATATATAAAGGCTATCTGAGTAATCAGGTAGCCTTTTTTAGTTTGTGAAGAGTTTTACAGCAGTGTTTTAGGAGCTTGCTTTTGAATGAGTCCGTTTTGAGTCCGATATGAGTCCGTTTTGAGTCCGTTAAATGGTATAAAATAACGGAGTGAATATGGATTGATGTCTCAATTACTTATTTATTATACCAAATGAATTATAAACTAAGCATTTACATGTTTGCATAAAGGGAGGGTGACTGTTCGTTTTCATAAAATAACTGTCCGATAATGAACATATGTAATATAACTTTTTTTGTAAATAGTTGTGATACTGGTGTTTATGAATAATAGGTTATTTGGTATGTAATTAGTATTAGAGTGTTTAGATACTTGCAAATAAAATTACATTATAAAGATATGAATAAGAAATACATTAGTTTATTGGTGATGTACTTCAGTTGTTTAATTGCTCAAGCTCAGATACAAGAAGTAGTTCAAGATACTTTAGATGCAAATATAGAATTACAAGAAGTACTTATCCAGAGTCTACACAAGAAACAGTATGTAGACAAATCAGTTTATACATTTGATCAAGATGCTTTAGACAAAGCTAGATATGCTAAAGATCTTTTAACGACACTTCCTACATTGACTTTAGATCCAGTCACGAATACTGTTCAAAGTATAAAAGGTGGAAAAACATTGTTTTTAATTAACGGAATAGAGGTTAGTGATAATCAGATGCGTACTATCGAACCTAAGAGCGTAGTCCGTGTAGAATACTATGATATGCCCCCTACTAGATGGGCGAATAGAGCTAATCAAGTAGTGAATATCATTACTCGTAATCCTGATAATGGATATGTATATGGAGCAGAAGCACTTACTGCAGTAGATACAGGGTTTATTAATGGATCAGCTTATTCTAGTATTACTAGAGGTAAGAATAACTTTGCAGTAGATTACTCGATTAGTTTGCGCGATTATAATAACCGAGAGAATACGAACTCTACTGCTTATACCCTTAATGGAATAGATTATCGTTCAGAAGAATTGCGCAAGGATAAGTTTGGATATACAGATCAGAACATTGCCCTTCGATACACTAATGTAGATACTGATAAATATACCTTTCAAGCTAAAGTAGATATTGCCTTAATGGATCAGTTTAACTATACAGATGGAAAGAGTGTGTTTTCTAAGAATCAAGATAAAGAAAATCATAAGATCTATAGACATAGTAATGCAAAATACACTATGCCTTCTTTGGATTTATATTATTCTCAGAAAATAACAGAGAAGGATGAACTAATATTTAATGCAGTAGGAACCTACTATACAACAGAATCCTTTAAGTTAGATAAAGAGTGGATAACTAATACAACACAGGATGTATATAATAACGAGACTGTTTTAGATAATAAACAAAGTGGCTTTGTAGGTGAGATAGGGCATAGTCACAATTTTGGAGCTTCTAAATTAAACTCAGGGTATCGTTTTAGTTTTGATCAAGTTGAATATGATTTGACTAATCTAGAAGGGTATTCTAATTATACTACAACGTTTACTCAACAGTATTTCTATACAGAGTTAGTCGGTAAGAAGAACAGTTGGATGTATCGTCTAGGAGCGAGTTTAAACAATTTGCGCAACTCTAATCCAGAGCACACTCAAGACACTTGGGTGTTCACTCCCAGGGTAGTGGTGGGATACGAGATTAATAACAATCAGAGCATTCGACTATCGAGCACATATAGACCTAGGGCACTGACAAGTGATCAGATTAGTACGAATGTGATTCAATTGCAACCCAATATTGTACAGACAGGAAATCCATATCTAAAGGTTCAGCGTTCATTTATTAACTCATTGAACTATTCGTTTAACTCCAAGTATGTTGATTTGAATGCTTCATTTTCTTATGATTACTTAAATGATTTTGTAAATAGCCGTTATCTATTACAAGAGAATAGGTACGCTCTTACTTATGTAAACGAGGCAAATATGCAGGAATATTCGCTGGGAATGTATGGTTCTATTAAGCCTTTTGGGTCACAAGTACTAGTGTTTAAAGTTAATCTATATCCGACATGGGAGAGTATTAAGACTATAGAAGGAGAGAAGTTGACGAATAACTATATAGGAAATAGTTTTACAATCTCTTCTTCGTATAAGAACTTGTTTTTGTCTTACTCATTTAATCTGCCTGTTTATTCTCTATCGGGTGAATGGCTTAGCACGAATGAGAATGCGAGTAATTTATTTGCACGTTATAAATTAAGTAATTGGTCTTTCACTGCGGGGCTATTGTTTATAGGGATGCCTTCAGAGTATAAGAGTAAATCACTCCCAGAGAGCCTAGTACAAAAAAGAAGCCATACGCAGATTTGGAATAATAAAAATATGTTTATTGCAGGGATAAGCTATGATTTCTCACTGGGAAAACAGACTAAGGTAGATCGAAGTATACAAAACTATACAAAGGGTGCAGCAACATTCTAATACTTGTAACGTAACAACCAACTAAATAAAATAAACAATATATAAGGGCTATCTGAGTAATCAGGTAGCCTTTTTTAGTTAAGAGTATAGGCTATCGGAGTTCTGTTATTTTTTAGCAGGAATGGTTAATGTGTTAAAATACTGCTGTTTATAAAGTATTAATGATTACTTTTGTATGTAAATAGATAGTAGTATGAATACATTGAATTTTAAAAAAGCAACTTCTTTACGCCTTGATAATGATTTATACAATTATATTGAAATGTTAGCTAAAAAAGAAAATAGAAGCATTAATAACTTTATAGAGAAAACATTAGCCGAAGCTACACATTTTCATGAACTTAATGAAGAAACGATTCAAGCTATAGAGGATGCACAGAAAGAAAAAATGTCATCAAAACGTTTTGACAATACTCATGATTTGTTAAATGATTTAATGAGAGATTAATTTAGTTAGTAATGAGTGCTTATCAATTGACATATTCCAGTAAGTTTAAAAAAGACTTTAAGAAGATTCAAAACAATGCTAAAGCACTTGAAAAAACGACAATGGTATTTAAATACCTTTTAGAAGGAGGTGTTTCTTTAGTACCAAAGAAGATGAGACCTCATCTTCTGATAGGTAATTATAAAGATCACTGGGAATGTCATATATTACCTGACTTACTTTTAATTTGGCAACAAGATGAACTAAATAAAGAAATTATATTAGTTCGGATAGGTTCTCATGCCGAGTTATTCAAATAACATTATATATAAAGGCTATCTGTGTAATCAGATAGTCTTTTTAGTTTCGGCACTAATTATTTTTTGTCTTTTAGGGAATACTCAGTACTTTTAAATAAAAAAATGAAGAAGGTATTAGATAAAGGAGTAGCAGTAGGAAAACAAGGCCTTAAGTCATTTAGAATCGTGTTGATATGTTTGATTCGATGGCTAGGCATGATGGCGGTAGGTGTATTTTTGTCTCTTTGGATTTTTTTCTATTCAATGAGCAAGATTTATCAGTTGAGAAAAGGAAGTGAGGCACAAGGTTTTTGGGATAACTTCACAGCTTTTTTTAGTGATATAAACTATTCTGTGATTGTCATCTTTCTCTTACAAGTCGTGATGATTATCGCCTATTTCTATGTAGCTAATAAATATGCTATTCAGAAAGCGATATCCTTATTATGGGAGAAGCAAGGAAGTGTATTTATTACCAATTATGTGGCTCAGTTGATGGAATATCTACATCAGAAAAAACCTACACTGTTTGGAAGCCAACCTGATAAAGAAGCGATACAGAGAGAGCTAATAGCGCTTAATGAAGATAATCATGTAGCGGGTATGGTACAACGAAAAACGACAAACTACGTCCTTTCAAATGCTAAATTAGGTAATGGGCCTTCTACCTTGTTACAACAATTGACAACACTTCGTTTTAATCCTTTAGCGTTACTTCCTGGACTATGGATGTTTTATGCCTTAGTAGGGATACAAATCTTGTTTATATTGTATATTTACTATAGATATTAAAGACTTATGGATGATTATTTCTCAAAAGGTCCTTTAAGTATAGAGGATAGATGGTTTATAGATGATTGGGGTACGATAGTAGGGGAAAAGAATATTAAGATAATTGATACTGAAGGACAGGAGATAATAAAGGAGTACGAAGTTCATTACCCTAGATTATTAGATGAAGCTTATGTGGTATGGATGGATGAGGAGAGTAACTTTGCTGGAGTTTATGTTACAGGGATATTAAAGGAAAAAGTATTTGTATTATCACATGATGACCTAACATTAACACCTACTCATAGAAGTATAGCTAGTTTTTATGAAGCTGTTAAGAATGGCGAATTGACTGATTTATTTGCCCCACAGACAGCTTTTATGAATAGTATGCAAAGGCTGTATGATTATCCTTCTAGAGTAAGGACTGAAATAGAAATACAAGAAGACAAGAAATGTACATTAAACTTACTGAAAAGACTAGAGTCTAGTATTGATGTAGAGGAAAAGAATGATATATTAAGACTTATCACTCAGATAATCTCTCCTGATCAGTTAAATCTATTAGAACCTTATTTAGAAGAACCAGTAAATCTAAATACAATCTTATCTATCTATGTGTATTATGGTTATAATGAGAATAGAGAGTTACTGTTTAGTATAGGTAAGCAACATAAAAATACCCGCAGTATACTTAAGAAGTTAGGTGTTATACCACGACGATTTTTAGGTATTGAACGTTGGTAAAGGGATATTCAGTATCTTTATAGTACAATAAATAAGTTATGAAAATAGGAAATGATACAATAGGTATAAGTAACAGTGATAAGATAACAATACTAGTTTTTTTCTTTACAGTATATGTGTTGATTATGCTTCTTTTCGATTGGTTATTCGATGGAGCTATTAAAAGTTGGGAAAACTATCTTTTAAAAGGGTTGGTGTATAGTATTGTACTTTCTGTATTGATGTATTACGCTATTAAGACCTTGACCAAAAGAGTGGAACTAAAGCTACAAATACCATTAGCAGAAGGAGAAGAGCTAGAAGTATACGGAGTAGCTAATATGTTTTTAGGTAAAGAAGCCTTAGGAGGTAAGTTAGGCTTGACAGAAGACACTTTGGTGTTTCACTCTCATAAGTTTAATATACAGAAGAGTACGGTGCGTATTCCCTTTGAAGATATTAAGACGATCAAGCCTTGTAGAGTGATGTGGTTGCTTAATAATGGAATAGAAGTACAGACTGCCACAGACCGATGTGTTTTTGTGGTCAATGATAGAAAAACGTGGTTAGAGGTTATTCAGAAAAAGATAAAGTAGCACGAGTTAATCTTTAAGTAAATGTGCTGTTGCTGCATGCGTAAGCTTTTCAAAATCAGCAAAACAGCAAGAGAAGTCTACTTGGTTGCCATGATGATCTCTTAGTTTAAGAGAGGTGTATAGTCCTAAGTCAAAATAATTAATCTCTTTTATAGACGCACTATGTGTGGAAATAAACTGATTAATAAATGTTTGATTCTGAGTCTTTTTGTAAATAGAAAAAATACTTAGACCAATGATACTAAATAGAATTGCATAGGTGATAAAGTGTTTATTCATGATAGTAAGTGATTTAATAAGAGTAAGATACAATAAATATTTTGATAGAGAACGACTATATACATTTTAGTCGTTTTTTTATGCCTATATGTGAACTATAATAGAATAGATTAACCCCAAAAGATTAGCTAAAAAAATTAGCAAAGTGATGTTTTTTGTAAGTATACTAATGGTTTATCATCAAAAAAGACTACCTTAGCTATTATGATTACAATACTTCGATGAATAAATTTACAGCTATAGATTTCGAAACAGCTCAACCACAACGCAATAGTATTTGCCAAGTTGGTTTAGTTGTGTTTGAGAACGGACTAATAGTAGATTCCTTAAACATTCTTGTACAACCTCCTCAGAATGTTTATTGGAGTAAATTTATTGACGTACACGGTATCACACCAGAAGATACACAGTATGCGCCTACATTCGAAGAAGTTTGGCATAAGATATTACCCTTTATACAATTTCAGAATGTAGTAGCACATAATGGCTTTGGCTTTGACTTCCCAGTCTTAGAGAAGACATTAGAGTATTATAACTTGGCTGTGCCTGAATACGAGAAGCATTGTACTTATAGATTGTATAAAAAAGGGTTGGCTTCTTTGGCTGAGAAGTATAATCTTGCATTAAATCACCACGATGCTCTTAGTGATGCTAAAGTATGCGGAATATTGTTTGATCAATATTTAAAGCAAGGAGGTCTAATTTAATAATAGCAAATTATGACGAAGAGTAAAGAGTATTTAGAACACAATAAGAAGTCTTGGGATAAACAGGCTTTAGCTAATCAGCAATGGTCTATGCCTGTAAGTGCAGAGACAGTAGCAAAAGCTAAAGAAGGAGAGTGGGAACTATATGTATTACCAACTCCAATAGACAAGAATTGGTTAGGCGAAGTAAAAGGAAAACGTGTGTTATGTCTAGCATCTGCTGGAGGGCAACAAGCACCTATTTTAGCGGCTATAGGAGGTAAGGTGACTGTGTTAGACCTATCTACTGAGCAACTTAATAAAGATAAGCAAGTGGCGCTAAGAGATAATTTAGATTTGACAACTGTAGAAGGAGATATGACGAATCTAGAGATGTTCGCGGATAATAGTTTTGACATTATTGTTCATCCCATCTCTAATCACTATGTAAGTGATGTAACGAAGATCTGGAGAGAGTGTTATCGCGTATTAGACAAGGGAGGAAGACTAATCAGTAGTTTCTATAATCCAGTGATATTTATACACGATAGAGATCCTAAGTATGCAGCAGAAGGAGTTGTGAAGCCTATGTATAAGATTCCTTATGCAGACTTGACAGATATGACTCCAGATCAGGTAGAAGAAAAAAGAAATAAAGAGGAGGCTTTCGTCTTTGGACATAGTCTTCAAGATTTGATAGGAGGACAGCTACAAGCAGGTTTTTTAATTAAAGAATATGAAGAGGCATTTCAGCCACATCCTCGCTTTGTAGTAGATCATTATTTACCAACTTTTATAGGTACAGTAGCAATTAAACTTCAATAGTATGGAGAAAAATATAGTCTGGACAGGTGTCGATAATTTATCGATTGAAAAATGTGTCCTGATTGATAAAGGAGAAACCATTCACAGTAAAGGTGAGTTAGTAGGGAATAAGAATAATCAGGTGTATGGTGCCGAATATCAAGTAGTAGTAGATCAGAGATGGGAGACTAGATTCTTTGATATTACTTGTAAAGTGGGGCATAAGCACTATACTATACATGGGTATAAACTAAATAATCAGTGGATTATAGATGAACAAGAGCATCCAGAGTTACACGATTGTTTAGATATAGATATTTCTGTGACACCTTTTACTAATGCATTGCCTATTAATAGACTTAACTTAGCGATAGGAGAGTCTAAGGAAATAGCAGTGTTGTATATTAATCCTATAGAAGAGCGTTTTACTAGAGTAGTACAGCGTTATGAGAGACTATCTGAAACCACTTATCACTATAAAAACTTGTGGAGTGATTTCGAGTCTACGATAGAAGTAGGTGCAGATGGCTTAGTGACTAATTATCCGAAGTTATTCAATAGACTATAAAAAATACAAAGCCCCGATAGAGATCGGGGCTTTTTTATATATTGTTCAGAAGAAGATTACTTCTTTTTCTTTTTATTGTTTTCAATCATTTTTAAATCCTCAGCTTGTTCTATTGCGTTTCCTTCTAAGTCAAACTTAGTTTCTTCTTCAGTAGGGACAACAAACTTATCTTTCTTAGATTTGTATAGTGGGAATAAGTAAGAGATGGTATAATTAAATCCTACTCCTATATTACCACTGTGTTTTTTGTTATAGCCAGGAATATATAGGTTTTCAAAATCATCAGGTTGCGTCTGAGACACTAGCCCATTTAGTCTCATGGTGAATCCCATAAAGACATTGCTAAATACTCTTGTTTTAATACCTGCTACAAATTCTACCCAGTGTGCACTAAGTCCACTTTGTTTTTTATCTATCTCTATTCTTTCTTTAGGGAAATATGGATCTGTAGTATAAGATTGGTACCAATTAAGAGTTTGAGAGAAGGTCGCAAAACCATATCTAAAACCTACGTAGATCATATCTTCTCTATCTAGCCAGTTTTCGTATAGGTTATAGTTACCTCCTATGCGAATGTAGTTACCATTGGTTGTAAAGCCATAACTACTTTCGTCTCTATCCATTTTATCATGACCTATCTCTGCTGCTGCATACCAATTTTTAGTAAGACGATAATCCCCAACTACTTCAAAACCTTGATAAGTATTGTCATAGAATGAACGCGTGATTCTAAATAAATCAACCCCTACACGTAACCCATATCTCTGTGGGTAGTAATGAGGTGATTCTTCTGCAGCATCAGTAAGTGGAGCAGGAGTCTTTAGTTCTGTAGGATTATTCTCTTGTGCAAATGAAGAGAAAGCTAATAGTAGTAAACCACAATTAATAATAAATCTTGAAGTGTGCTTGTTTGCTATCTTGAATTTCATTTGTTTCAGTTGTATAATATTTAATCCAGTTACCACTCGTTTGTTGAGATTCTCCGTTTAACATAGGAAAAGTACCATCTTGATTTAAGGAGAATGTAGATACATATCCACAGGCTTTATTAAGATACTTGGTATTGATTTTATATTTAAAAGTCAATGTATCATAAAGTGTGTCTGTCTGATTCTGAGTTCTTCTTATTGATTTAAGTATCCATTCAGATTCTTGATTATCTAAGCGAAGCGGTATTAGTAATTTGTTTGCTTTGCTTTTGATAACATCTTTTTCTCTACCCGCAACAAAAGCTTCAACTAAGTCATTCTTAGCGATTCCTTGATCCTCAAAATTGTAGAATTCAATTAGAAAGTTAGGCGTAGTAGGCTCATCCGCACCACAAATATCATCTTTCTCACAAGCGCTAAAAATAAAACTTCCTAAGCTTAGAAATACTGCTGCCAATATTAGTTTTTTCATATAGATTTTTTATCTCTGTATATAAGTTGTCAAAAATACTAAAACTAATTCAGAACTCTTTAAAAAAGTTCGAAGTGAACTTCTATACTTTTAGAGTATAAATGTTTTAGAATAAATGTGGAGAAAATGATTCGTTTTTGCTTTAAAGATTCTAAATAGTGGCGTTTGTTGTATTTTTATGACTGTAATTAACATAGTAATTGTAAATGACGCCTTATATTTAAAGTTCTAAGATAAGTAAAGATTAAGTAAAATGTTAGAAACTGTTTCAGGTTTGCAGGTAATATTAGCAGTTACCCCTGTTATATTGTTAATTGTATTATTAGGTTTTTTAAAGTTACCAGGTGAGAAAAGTGCCAGTATTACTTTAGTTGTTACAGCATTAATAGCGTTATTTGGTTTTAATCTCTCTTTGATAGATACTTCTTTATCAGTAGTATATGGGATAGTGAAAGCTATTTTTCCTATCTTGATTATTATCTTAATGGCTATTTATAGTTATAATGTACAAGTAGAGTCTCAGAAAATAGAGATTATTAAACAACAGTTCTCGGCTATTTCAACAGATAAATCTATTCAAGTATTACTACTGACTTGGGGATTTGGGGGACTGTTAGAAGGAATGGCAGGTTTTGGTACAGCAGTAGCTATTCCTGCAGCTATTTTGATTAGTTTAGGTTTTAAGCCCATGTTCTCAGCCGTTGTTAGTTTGATTGCTAATAGTGTGCCTACAGCCTTTGGAGCAGTTGGTATTCCGGTTATTGTTTTGGCTAGAGAAGTAGAGATGGTAGAGCAGATTACTACGATTAGTGCTCATGTAGTTTGGCAGTTAGCAGTATTGATGTTTTTAGTTCCTTTTTTAATTGTAACATTAGCAGATAAATCTGTAAAAGCTATCCCAAAGAACATTATTTTAAGTCTTCTGGTAGGAGGTGTTACCTTAGCTGTTCAGTATTATGCAGCGGTATATATAGGAGCAGAGACTCCTGCTATTTTAGGAAGTATTGCCTCAGTGATTACTATTATCCTATTTGGAAAAATCACGGCAAAGAAAGAAGATAAAATAGAGAAGCAGAGCTTTAGCCTTCTAAGTATCTTTCAGGCATGGAGTGTATATGGACTGATCTTATTACTCGTTTTATTGACTAGTCCTCTGTTTCCTTTTGCAACGATGATGAAATCTAATTTGGAAATATTCCAAACGAATTTTTCCTTTTCTATCGCAGGAGGTATTCGCAGTGTGGGAATATATTGGTTGACAGATACAGGCGTGTTAATTTTTATAAGCTCATTAGTAGGAGGATTGATTCAAGGAGTTTCTCTAAGTGGCTTGTTTGCTTTATTAGGTAAAACTGCAGTACAATTAAAAAAGACGGTTATTACAGTATGTTGCTTAATCGCTTTGTCTACGTTAATGGACTTCTCAGGTATGATTACAGTTCTAGGATTAGCCTTAGCGACGACTACAGGGACGTTCTATCCTTTCTTTGCTCCAGCGATAGGAGCCTTAGGAACATTCTTAACAGGTAGTGATACATCCTCTAATATTTTATTCGGGAAGTTACAAGCTACAGTTGCAGATAAGATTGGAGCAGATAAAGGTTGGTTGGCAGCAGCGAATACAACAGGTGCTACAGGAGGAAAGATTATTTCTCCACAGAGTATTGCTGTAGCTACAACAGCTTGTGGAGAACAAGGTAAAGAAGGTATTATCCTTAAAAAAGCTGTCGGTTTTGCATTGTTATATATTTTAATAGCAGGCTTGATAGTATATATTGGAAGTTAAGAATTAAATAGATAGATATATGAGAGTTGGGTTGTTTATTCCTTGCTATGTGAACGCAGTTTATCCTGAGGCGGCATTAGCAAGTTATAAAATATTGACACATTTTGGGGTAGAAGTAGATTACCCCGTAGATCAGACTTGTTGCGGTCAACCTATGGCTAACGCAGGTTTCGAGAATAAAGCTTTGCCTTTAGCGAAGCAGTTTAATAATTTATTTGAAGAGTTTGACTATATAGTTGCTCCTTCGGGTAGTTGTGTTGGGTTTGTAAAAGATACTTACCCGAGATTAATGGAGAAGGAAGGCTGTACGAGTAAAGTAAGTGGTAAGGTGTATGATATCTGTGAATTCTTACACGATATCCTGAAGATTGACAAATTGCCAGGTAAGTTTCCTCATAAAGTAAGCCTTCACAACAGTTGCCATGGATTAAGAGAATTAAAGCTAGGAGCAGCTAGTGAATTAAATATAAAACCTTATTCTAAGGTAAAAGCCTTGCTTAGTCTTGTAGAAGGTGTAGAAGTAGTAGAACCTACTCGAGTAGATGAGTGTTGTGGCTTTGGAGGGATGTTTTCTATAGAAGAACCAGCTATTTCTATCCGAATGGGGAATGATAAGGTGAGTTGTCATGTGGCTACTGGTGCAGAGTATATAACAGGACCAGATAGTTCATGTCTAATGCATATGGGAGGGATCATAGATAAGAATAAGATGCCTATCAAGATGATTCATGTTGTAGAAATTCTAGCTTCAGGTTTATAATTATGAGTAGTACAAAACATGCACAGAATGCTGACGCGTTTCAGCAGAATAAAGAGAAAGCTACTTGGCATGATAATGCACTGTGGTTTGTAAGAGAGAAAAGAGATAGAATGTCTAAGACGCTTCCTGAGTGGGAAGCCCTTAGAGCAATGGGTGAGAAGATAAAACTACATAGCGTTAGTAATCTAGCGATGTACCTTGAGCAGTTTGAAGCAAATGCTATAGCTAATGGAGTGATAGTACACTGGGCTAAAGATGCAGAAGAGCACAATGCTATCATGGCAGAGATCTTAAATAAGCACAATGCAAAAAAAGTAGTGAAAAGCAAGTCTATGCTGACAGAAGAATGTGATCTTAATCATTACTTAGAGACCAAGGGTATTGATGTTGTAGAAAGTGATTTAGGTGAGCGTATCTTACAGTTAAATGGGACTGCGCCTTCACATATCGTACTTCCTGCTATCCACATGAAGAGAGAAGAAGTAGGAGAGTTATTTGCCGAAAAACTAAATACAGAGAAAGGCAATAGTGATCCAACTTATCTTACTCGGGCAGCAAGAGCTTCTTTGCGCAATGATTTTCTTACTGCTGATGCAGCAATTACAGGAGTGAACTTCGGTATAGCAGCCACAGGAGAGATTGTTGTTTGTACCAATGAAGGAAATGCCGATATGGGAACTTCATTGTCTAAACTACACATTGCCTCTATGGGGTTAGAGAAATTAATACCAGATTATGAGAGTTTAAGTGTGTTTACTAGATTATTAGCCCGCTCTGCAACAGGACAACCAACTACTACGTATACTTCTCATTTTAGAAAACCAATCGAAGGAGGGGAGTTTCACATCATCTTAGTCGATAATGGAAGAAGTGAAATATTGAGCAATGAAGAACATATCAAATCTCTTAATTGTATTCGCTGTGGAGCATGTATGAATACTTGCCCTGTGTACAGACGTAGTGGAGGATATTCTTATACTTACTTTATCCCTGGGCCAATAGGAATTAACTTAGGAATGCTTAAGGATCCTGTTAAACACAGTGAGAATCTATCTGCTTGTTCTCTATGTTATTCTTGTAATAATGTATGTCCAGTGAAAATAGACTTAGCTGATCAAATCTATAAATGGCGTCAAGATTTAGATTCTTTAGGCAAGGCTAATTCATCTAAAAAACTAATATCAACAGGAATGCAATTTTTATTTACTCATCCTGCTTTGTTTAGAACGAGTTTGAAGTTTAGTTCATTGGCAAAATATGCACCGCGTTCTCTGACTTTTGGGTTAAAAGAATGGGAAGACGGGCGTAACCTACCGAATTTTGCAAAAGAGTCGTTTACAGAAATGTGGAAAAAAGGAAAAGTAAAGAAACAATAGGGGAGTTATGAGTAGTAGAGATCAAATATTAAATAATATAAGACGCAATACAAAACAGGTCTTTGACAAACCGCAAATGAATCTGTCTGCAATTGAGTTTGACGATAAATTAACTCAATTCATAGAAGTGTCTAAAGCAGTTGGAGGTGATGCTATAATCTTAAAAGAGGGTGAAGATATCAATGAAGTGATTCGCGCTCTTTATCCAGAGGCAAAAGAAATTGCTTCAGTGGTAAATGGTATTCATTTGACAACTTTAGATCCTGATAGTGTAGAAAGCCCTAATGACTTAAATAATGTGGATTTAGCTATTGTAGAAGGAGCCTTTGGAGTATGTGAGAATGGGTGTATATGGCTTCCACAGCAACTTAAGCACAAAGCTCTATACTTCATCACACAGTATTTAGTTATTGTCTTAGATCGTTCTAAATTAGTGAATAATATGCATGAAGGATATAAACTGATTACACCTAGTGAGAAAGGTTTTGGAGTGTATATATCAGGACCTTCTAAAACTGCAGATATTGAACAGGCTTTAGTAGTAGGAGCACACGGACCAAAGGGTCTGACTGTGATTCTAAAGTAGATAAACGATAAGAGAGAGGCTAGCCTCTCTCTTATCGTTTATAAAAGGATTTTAATCCGAAATATGTATTAGCTAGCTAAACGTTACAAAGCAATTCTACTGCTTCGTTCTTTCATTTGTTCTATAATTATGTTATAGTAGCTGTATCAGTAACTCATCTTTAGCTTGTATAAACCTTTTTGTTTATACCTCTATTGTGTGTTTTGGGGTAAGTTAGTTTTCGATTAGTAGTAAATAAAAAATAACTACCTCATGGAGATAGCTATTTCTGTATACATATTGTATAGAAATTAATCTAACACTTCGAACTCATCTGTTCCTTCTACACGACCTAGTTCACTTCCTACAGGCGCGTTTAGATAAGGGATAATAGCCTTGTCATTATGAGCTACAGCATTCACACTATAGATATCTGTATTGTCAGGATTATCTAAGTATGCTTCATCTTCTGTATTGCTTAAGAATCTCCATCCACTATCAGTATCAGAGTTTGGTTCTTCTCGGTACATATAGTCTACTTTCTCGCCTTCGATCATGATTTTAGCAGACACTAGACAGAAGCCGATATCTCCTACAAGATTCTTTAAAGCTTCGGCAGGAATATTATTATCTTGGTTCATCGTTATCGTTTTATAAGATAAAAGGCAACCAAGATGATTGCCTTTTGTTGTTAGTTTATTATTTGTTATCTCAGTTCTAATAGAACTACGTTTTCTACGTGATGCGTCTGAGGGAACATATCCACAGGACGTACTTTGATCACTTTATATTTGTGATCCATAAGAGCTAAGTCACGTGCTTGTGTAGCAGAGTTACAGCTTACGTATACGATGCGTTTTGCACCTACTTTTAATAGCATTTCTACTACATCTTTATGCATTCCATCACGAGGAGGATCAGTAATGATAACGTCTGGATGTCCATGTGTCGCTATGAACTCATCGTTAAATACATTCTTCATATCTCCTACAAAGAAGTCACAGTTCGTAATATTATTGCGTTCAGCATTCAGTTTAGCATCTTCTATTGCTTCTGGTACAGCTTCAACACCGACTACTTTACCTGCCTTTTTAGAAACGAACTGAGCGATAGTACCTGTACCTGTGTATAAGTCATATACTAATTCGTTACCTGTAAGACCAGCATAGTCTCTTGTGATTTTGTATAGTTCGTATGCTTGCTCAGAATTAGTTTGGTAGAACGACTTAGCATTGATGCTAAATTTAAGTCCTTCCATTTCTTCTAAGATATAATCACGTCCTTTATAAAGTACTACATCTTGATCATAGATAGTATCATTCGCTTTACCATTGACTACATACTGTAATGATGTAATCATAGGGAAGCGCTCTGCTAAGAAGTCTAATAATAACTCGCGTTCTTCTTTGTTGTCATAGAAGAATTGAATCATCACCATTACTTCACCTGTAGAAGCAGTTCTGATCATCAAGGTACGCAATAAGCCTTCTTGCTCACGTGGATTAAAGAAAGTTAAATTATGCTCGTTAGCGAATCTTCTGATTTCATTTCTGATTTCATTAGAAGGATCTTGTTGTAAGTGACATTTTTTGATGTCTAAGATCTTGTCCCACATTTTAGGGATGTGGAATCCTAATGCATTTTCTTTACCCATTTCTTCTCCACTTGCTACTTCTTCTGGTGTTAACCAGCGAGCATTAGAGAAAGAGAACTCCATCTTGTTTCTGTAGAACAATGTTTCTTCAGACCCTAAGATAGGTTCGAATTCAGGTAATTCAATTTTACCTATGCGCTTTAAGTTATTAAAAACCTCTTGGTTTTTATAGAATAACTGTTGTGCATAGTTCATGTTTTGCCATTTACATCCACCACAAGCTCCGAAGTGTTCACATACTGGCTCTATTCTATGTTCAGAAAATTTGTGGAATTTCACAGCTTTCCCTTCATAATACGCTTTGCGTTTTTTGAAAGTCTGCACATCTACCACATCTCCCGGAACTACGTTAGGAATAAAGATTACTTTCCCATCTGGAGCTTTAGCTACCGAAACGCCTTTTGCACCTGCATCAAGGACTTCTACGTTTTCGAATACGATTCTTTCTGTTCTTTTTCTACTCATGCCGCAAAAATAAGTTTAATTTCATTTGATAAGTATACTTAATGCTTATTCATAATGAGTTTATATAAGGCGTTTTTGTTATTTAAGTGTTTGATTAGTAGTTGGATGTGTGTGCTCTAAAAATTGTGATATTAAAGACACTCATACATATAAGTAAAGAGTAGTCTTGACAAATAGAAAGTTTTTGTGATCTGTGGCTATCTCTACCTTGCTCTGTTTGTTAAAAAGTAGGTATGTTAATCATAATTATAGAAAAGAGATAGATAAAATATCTAACTTAGGGTATTAATCAATTTATATTATATGAAAGCTTTAAAACTGATTTTGTTCTTCTTTTTAGTGTCTATGGTGGGCTACGCACAGACTATTCGTTTGCCTTATGACGATGAGTCTGGATGGATGCTCGTAGATTTAAAGGTTAATGATAAGCCGATGAAGTTCTTATTTGACACAGGGTGGGATGGATTGTCTATTAGAAGCAGTTTGCTTTCAGAATTCTATCATGGAGAACATGTAGCAGCAGTCGATGCTAATAATGTTGTACAAGCAGTTCAGACCATATATGTAGATAGTCTAAAGGTAGGAAATCATACTTTTCGCCATTTGCCATTTACAGACTTTGAGAGTTTTCCGATGATTAATGATCCTATCTTTAGTTGTTATAAAATCGATGGTATCCTAGGGAATGTTATCTATAAGGATAAGATATTAGAGATAGATCCTGTTAAAAAGGAAATTGTATTACACGATTTTTCACCAGAGCTAGTGAATACTATATTGACTAATAATTTTACCCCTGTCGATACTTATCCTACGGAGCAAAAAAGTAGAATTATGGTTCCCGTAGAAATGGGTGGTAGTGTGAAAAGACTATTCTTATTAGATACAGGAGATAATGGATACTTAACCATGACAGCAGATAGAGGTGTGATCGCTTACTTGAGAACCTTAAAGTTTAATTCGTATATCAGTGTAGGTAGTATAGGAGCCTTCGGTATGAATGAAATGGTGAATCGTACACTGATCACGCAAGAAGCCAAGATCAAATTGGGAAAAATAGCCTTGAATAATGAAGAGGTTACATTTAATATGAATGACAATACCTATCAGATGGGAGTGGAGTTTATAAAACAGTTTCACTTGTACTATTTACCTTCTTTAAATCTAGTTTATTTTAAAAAGGTAAAGGAAAGTAATGTAGTTTCTAATTTAGAGAAGATAGGATACGGTATTGCTTATATAGATGGGCAGTATATGGTAGCAGCCATTCATGAGCGTGAGAATGTAGTGCGATTAGGAGACGTAGTACTATCGATAGATGGTATTCCTATGGAGAAGTTATGTCACTATAGAAAGTATCTTCAACAGCACAAAGGGCAACCGAAGTTAGAAGTAATGAGAGAAGGTAAGAAGATTACTTTATAGGTAATTATAGTATAAACAAAAGCGATAATAGGTTATGTCTCTATTATCGCTTTTTTTATGCCTATAGATTAGAGAATATAGAAAGTGTAATGGGTGTCTCCTATTTAATTATGGAGTGTATAAGTAAGATGCTAGAGGAATGCTAGGGGTGTTCTAGCACATTCCTTCGAGAAAACACCTTTCTAGGCTAGGAAACTCCAAGCAAAGTGCAAGTAATCTGCAAGAATCAGCAAGGTACACGATAAAGGGATAAATAGAGTAGGGAAGGTATATAAACAAAAAAAGCGACCTATTGGTCGCTTTTTTAACTAGTGGGGAGAGCAGGATTCGAACCTGCGAAGGTTACCCAACGGATTTACAGTCCGTCCTCGTTGGCCGCTTGAGTATCTCCCCTCCTAAGAGGTAACCTAGATAATGTATTGTATAAAAAGTCTTCGTGGGGAGAGCAGGATTCGAACCTGCGAAGGTTTCCCAACGGATTTACAGTCCGT